>JAATGA010000353.1 GCA_015654855.1 Rhodobacterales bacterium | reverse complement strand
GGCAGTTGATGCTGATGCCGGTCCTGGCCGCGCTGATGCAGGGCGGCGACTGGCGGCGGGCCTTTCTGCTGCTGGCGGTCGGCTGCCTGCTGCTGGCCCCTTTGGCCTTCACGCTGTTGCGGAACGCACGGCCGGCCCGGCCCGAGGTTGCGCCCGCCGCTCCGGCAGGCGGCGGGGTGATCGCGCTGGCGAGATCCCGGGCCTTCCATGCGATCTTCTGGAGCTACTCGATCTGCGGCTTCACCACGAGCGGGGTGATCGAGACCCATCTGATGCCCTATGCCGCCCTCTGCGGCTTTCCGCCCCTGCCCAGTGCGACGGCCTATGGCATCCTCTCGGGCGTCAACCTGATCGGGATGATCGCCGCCGGATGGCTGTCGGACCGGGTGCATCGCCCGCGCCTGCTGGCGGGGATCTATCTGGCGCGGGCGCTCAGCTTCGTGCTGCTGATCTTCGTCGCGGACAGCCTGCCGCTGCTGATCGTCTTCGCGGTGGTCTTCGGCCTGTTCGACTATTCCACCGTGCCGGTGACCGTCAGCTATGTGGCGAGCCGCTTCGGTGTTCGGGTGGTCGGGGTCTCGATGGGAATCCTGTCGGCCGGCCACGCACTCGGCGGTGCGCTCGGCGCCTCGGCCGGAGGCGCGGTCTTCGACCTCTCGGGTGCCTATATGGTGGTCTGGCTGATCTCGCTGGCACTGGCCCTGCTGGCCGCCGGGCTGGTCGCGGGGCTGCGGGACGAACGGCGGTGAAGTCGGCCCATAACTTCAGCGACGCCGCCATCCAAACCTGCCTTTCGATGAAAGTGCTGTTCGGCATGGCGCTCCGGCAGACGACCGGATTTGTCGAGAGCGTGCCGCAACTGATGGACCCGGATTGGGCGGTGCCACAGCACCGCGCCGGGGCCGAACCTCAGGCCTCCAGTTCGCTGTCCCAATACAGATAGTCCATCCAGCTTTCGTGCAGGTGGTTCGGCGGGAAACGGCGGCCGTGGGCCTGCATTTCCTCGGCGGTCGGGCGGACCGGCACGCGGGCCAGCCGCATCCCCACCTGTTTCAGGGTCTTTGACCCTTTGCGCAGGTTGCAGGGCGAACAGGCCGCCACTACGTTTTCCCAACTGGTGATCCCGCCGCGCGCGCGTGGCAGCACATGGTCGAAGGTCAGATCGCCCTTCGCCCCGCAATACTGACAGCAGAATTCGTCCCGCAGAAAAAGATTGAAGCGCGTGAATTCCACGCGCTTCTGGGGTCGGACGAATTCTTTCAGCACCACGACGGAGGGTATCCGTATCTCGCGCCTTTGGCTGCGCACCGTGTGGTCGTATTCGGCCACGATCGACACCCGGTCGAGAAAGGCCGCCTTGATCGCCTCTTGCCAGGGCCAGAGCGACAGCGGGTAGTAGGAAAGCGGCCGGTAATCCGCGTTCAGCACCAGCGCCGGGAAATGGCGCAGCGCGGCCGGGTCGCGCACGAAATTCGTTCTGAAGTCACCATCCATCAACGTTGCAGGCTCCGTCCCTGTGTCCGGTCGGGCTGTCGCGGGCGGGGTCCGCCGCCGACAGCCCGACTATATCTGGCGTTGGCGACGAGGCAAGTCCCCCAAGCTGTAGCGCTGGCACACCGCTGTCGCCGCTGAACCAATCGCACAGCAAAGTGACAGCGGCTTGACGGACGCGAACCGGCGGAAATTTGCCGGTCGAAAAGGCCGCCGGTCGCGCACGCTTTACCCGCGCGGTGCGGGCGCGATAGTCCGAAGCCAGCACGATACGTCTATCGGGGATCCTATGACGCCGACCCATTCCCGCCGATCGTTTCTGGCCCTTGGCCTGGCCCTCGCAACCGCGGCCTGCGGCCGGCGCGAGCCGGGGGTTGCGAACTTCGTCGCCCCCGCCGGCAATCTGAACCCCGGAGAGACGCCGGAACTGCGGCGGTTGATCCTGCATTACTCGCGAGAATATCAGATGCCGGAATCGCTGCTGCACCGGATGATCCGGCGCGAAAGCGGCTACAATCCAAGCGCGCGCAACGGTCCCTATTACGGGCTGTTGCAGATCCATCCCAAGACGGCGCGGACCATGGGCTACACCGGCACGCCGGAGGGGCTGCTCGATCCCGACACCAATCTGCGATACGCGGGCAAATACCTGCGCGGCGCCTGGCTCGTCTCGGACGGATCGCATGACAGGGCCGAGATGTGGTATTCCAAGGGCTATTACTACGAGGCCAAGCGGCGCGGTCTGCTGGAAGCGACCGGGCTGAAGGGCTGATCCTCAGCCTGTCGGATGCAAGACGAAGGGCCGGCTCCCGAAGGGGACCGGCCCTTTCGCTTTGGCTCAGGTGATCACATCGGGCGCGGCGCGGCCGGTGAATGCCTCAATCCGGGCAAGGTCATGGGCGGCGGCGATCACCGCCGACAGCGCCTCTTGCGGTTCGCGGTCCAGACCATCCGGTCCCGGCGCGCAGGATTCGAGATAAAGCCGCAGCGTCGCCCCCTGCGTCCCGGTGCCCGACAGCCGCAGCACGATCCGGCTGCCGCCCGCGAACAGCACCCGCACCCCCTGTTTCGCCGAGACCGAGCCGTCGACCGGATCGGTATAGGCGAAATCGTCCGCCGCCTCGACCGTCAGGCCCGCGACCTCGCGCCCCGGCAGGGTGGCGAGGCTGTCGCGCAGGGCGGCCATCATCGCATCGGCCTTCGCGGTCTCGATCGCCTCGAAATCGTGACGGCTGTAGTAGTTGCGGCCATAGCGCGCCCAATGGTCGCCCAGGATCGCAGCCACCGATTCGCCACGCACCGCCAGGATGTTCAGCCACAGAAGGATGGCCCAAAGCCCGTCCTTCTCGCGCACATGGTCCGAGCCGGTGCCGAAGCTTTCCTCGCCGCAAAGCGTGGCCTTCCCGGCGTCGAGCAGATTGCCGAAGAACTTCCACCCCGTCGGCGTCTCGTAATGGCCAATCCCCAAGGCCTCGGCCACCCGGTCGGCGGCGGCGGAGGTCGGCATCGAGCGCGCCACCCCCTTCAGCCCCCCGGCATAGCCAGGGGCCAGATGCGCATTGGCCGCCAGCACCGCCAGGCTGTCCGAGGGCGAGACATAGATGCCGCGCCCGACGATCATGTTGCGATCCCCGTCCCCGTCCGAGGCCGCGCCGAAATCGGGGGCATTGCTCCCCATCATCTCGGCCATCAGCTCATGCGCCCAGGTCGGGTTCGGATCGGGGTGCATACCGCCGAAATCCGGCAGCGGCGTCGCGTGGATCACCGTGCCCTTCGGCGCGCCGAGCCGGTTTTCCAGGATCTCGACCGCATAAGGCCCGGTCACGGCGTTCATCGAATCCATCCGCAGGCGGAAACCGCCGGCGATCAGCGCGCGGATCTTGGGGAAGTCGAACAAAGTCTCCATCAGCGCGGCATAATCCGTCACCGGGTCCACGACATCGACGATCATCCCGCCAAGCGTCGTGCGCCCGATCACCGACAGATCGACATCCTGCGATTCCAGGATGCGGTATTCCGCGATCTTCTGCGTCGCCTCATACATCGCCTCGGTCACCGCCTCGGGTGCGGGGCCACCATTCGACATGTTGAACTTGACGCCGAAATCCTCTTCCGGGCCGCCGGGGTTGTGGCTGGCCGACATGATGATG
>JAATGA010000286.1 GCA_015654855.1 Rhodobacterales bacterium | reverse complement strand
GGACCTTATGCGCCCCCTGGCCGAAATCGCCGCTGCCACCGGCTTTGCTGATCAATCGCATTTCAGCCGCGCCTTTCGCGGCGAATACGGCCAGCCGCCAGCCGCCTGGCGCCGTGGTCTGCTGCCCCCGGCCTGACCCGCGGCATCTTTTGCCGCAGACTGGTGCAAGCGACGGCAGTGTGACACAAGCCAGCCCCAGATTTCTGACATAAACGCTCGGCAATTGGTCCGCGTCAGCGGATGGCAACTTATGAATGGGTCCAGATGATCACCCCCTCCCTTGCCCGGCTGATGGGCCATACCGCACTGGCGCTGATCCTTTCCCCCGGTCTGGCTTTTGCACAACAGGCCGAGGATGACACCGACACGATCCGCCTGAACCCCGTAACGCTGGAAGGCAGCCAGAACGACGGCACCGGCCCAGTTGGCCGCCGGGCCGACCCGGCGACCACCACCGGCTCCAAGGTGGCGGCAAAGCTGACCGAAATCCCCCAGTCGGTTTCCGTCATCGGGGCCGAGGAGCTGGATGCGGGCAATGCCAGCAAGGTCGACGGGGCGCTGGCCTATTCGGCCGGGGTGCAGACCCAGCCCTATGGCTATGACAGCGACACCAACTGGTTCTTCATCCGCGGTTTCAACGGGACGGCGACCGGGGCCTTCGTCGACGGCCTGCCGTCCTATGCCTATGGCTTCGGCGGGTTCTATGTCGACCCCTTCGCGCTGGAACGGATCGAGGTGCTGCGCGGTCCGGCCTCGGCGCTTTATGGCGCGGCGAACCCGGGCGGGATGATCAACATGGTCACCAAGCGCCCGACGGGCGAAACCGGCGGCAAGGACGAACTGGGCGTCGACGAGACCGGGCGCGTCTGGTTGCAGACCGACCGCCAGGGCGCGGTTTCCGAGGATCTGCAATGGCGCCTGGTCGCCAAGGTGCAGCGCACCGATGAGGAAGGCGCCTTCGATTCCGGCAGCAACATCCTGCTTGCGCCCTCGCTGAAATATTCGATGCAGGACGGCACGGTCCTGACCCTGGCCGCGACCTATACCCGCACGGACGAGGATCACGTCGGCGGCGCCTGGCTGCCCTATGTGGGCACGGTCGTTGCCGCGCCCTTCGGCTATATCGACCGGGACTTCAATTCGGGCGAGCCGGGGTATGACGAATACAAGCGCGACCAGCTTACCCTGTCGGCCGAGATCACCCATGATTTCGCCAATGGCTGGAAGCTGACGAACAACACCCGCCTCGGCTGGTCCAAGGTCGATGAAAGCCAGGTTTATGCCTATGGCTACGGTTCGGGTCCGGGCTACGACAACCTTTTCCTTGCGGCGCCGAGCGACACCGACGGCACCCTGTCGCGGATCTATTTCCAGCATGACAGCAAGGCTCGCACCGTCCTGAACGACCTGCGGCTGGAAAACGACTTTTCGGCGGGTGGGGTGGAGCACCGGCTGATGTTCGGTCTCGATGCCAAATGGTTCGAGCTGGATCAGGTCCAGGCCTCGATCTCCTCGCCCTCGGCGACCGGGCTGTCGGCGACGAACCCGGTCTATGGCGCGGTGCAGCCCGATACCGTGCCTTATGCGGACAACGTGGTCCGGCAGACGCAGATCGGCCTCTACTTCCAGGACCAGATCAAATGGGGCGACGGCTGGATCGGCACGGTCAACCTGCGTCACGATATGGCCCGCACGAAGGTCAGCCCGAACGAGGCCTATACTCCCGCCACCGCGGGTTCGGACCGTGACGACAGCAAAACCACCTGGCGGCTCGGGCTTTCGAAAGAGATTGCAGGCGGGCTGATGGCCTATGCCTCGGCCTCGACCTTCTTCAACCCGAATGTGGAGACCACCTCGGCAGGCGATGCCATCGGGCCGGAAACCGGCACCCAGAAAGAGATCGGGCTGAAGTGGTCGCCCTCCGAACGCTCGCTGATCACCCTGTCGCTGTTCGACATCGACCGCGAGAATATCTCGCAATCGGTCTGGAACGGGGCGGGCTACGATTACCACCAGATCGGCAAGGTCAATTCGCGCGGGATCGAGATCGAGGGGAAATATGATTTCGGCGCCGGGCTGCGGCTGTCGGGCTCGGTCACCTCGATGGATGTGAAGGTCAAGGACGATGTGGACACCACGATCATCGGCAATACGCCCTATGCGACCATCGAGAAAATGGCCTCGCTCAAAGTCGATTACGACCTGCCCTCGGTGCCCGGTCTGACGCTGACCGCCGGTCTGCGTTACCTCGGGTCGAGCCAGGCGGATAATGCGAATACGCTGAAAGTGCCCTCGGTCACGCTGGTCGACGCCGGGGTCAGCTATTATTTCGCCCCCGACTGGAACGCGAACCTGGCGGTGACCAATCTGGCCGACGAGCGCTATGTCTCGAGCTGTCAGACCGCTTTTACCTGCTACTACGGCGAGGGGCGGCGCGTCTCGCTGGCGGTGTCGCACAGCTTCTGAAAACCCTGTCGCAAGGGCCGGCGGGGGTGGATCTTCGGATCCGCCCCCGCTTCCGTTTCCACCCCCGCCGGGACGGCTTGCGGCATGGCGGGCGCGGGCGGCTGCAATGTTCCGCCGGCCGTAAAAGGGCGCGCAAAAAATTTCCACCTTATCTCGCAAATCTGTCCGGCTTGCGTTATATAGGGGTCGCATCTTCTGTTTTCGGACACTGTTCCTTACGGCTCAGCTTTCGATCTTCAGCTTTGCCGGGCCGCCACGCAGTGTGGGCGGTACTAGATACAAGGAATATCACGATGGCCAAGGGCACCGTGAAATGGTTCAACACCACCAAAGGCTTCGGCTTCATCGCTCCTGAGGGTGGCACCAAGGACGTCTTCGTCCACATCACCGCGCTGGAACGTGCCGGCATCCGCCAGCTGAACGATGGCCAGGCGGTCACCTTCGACGTCGAGCGCGACCGCAACGGCCGCGAATCGGCGACGAACCTCGCGCTCGCCTGATCGCTGCGCCGACAGGTATCGCGGAAAGGGCTGGCCTTGCGCCGGCCCTTTTCACATCGCCCCGCCGTCAGGCATCGGCCTTCGGCTCGGTGATTCTGCCCTCGCGCACCAGGCTTGCGAAAAGCCCGCCCTGCGCGACCAGCGCGGCGAAAGTGCCGCGCTCGACGATCCGCCCCTGATCGAAGACCAGAATCAGATCGGCATCCGCCACTGTCGACAGCCGGTGCGCGATGACCAGCGTCGTGCGATTCGCGCGCAGATGGTCGATGGCGCGCTTGATATTCGCCTCCGTCACCGGGTCGAGCGCCGAGGTCGCCTCGTCCAGCACCAGGATCGGCGCGTTCTTCAGGATCGCGCGCGCGAGCGCCAGCCGCTGACGTTCGCCCCCCGACAGGGCCACCCCCCGCTCGCCGATGACGAAATCGTAACCGCCGGGTTTCCGGCGGATGAAGTCGTCGGCCTCTGCCAGGCGGGCGGCCTCGACCACCTCTTCCATGTTGGCCTCGGGGCGGCCGATGCGGATGTTCTCGGCGATGGGCCGGTTGAACAGCCCGGCCTCCTGGAAGACCGTCGCGATATTGTCGCGCAGCGAGGCCAGCGTGATCGAGGGCAGGGGGCGGCCGTCGATGCTGATCCGGCCGGCGGCGGGATCGCGCAAGCGTTGCAGCAGGGCCAGGCAGGTGGTCTTGCCCGCCCCGGTGGGGCCGACCAATGCGACGGTCTGGCCCGGCAGCACCTCGAAATCCACGTCGTGCAGGCCCTGCTCACCGCCCGGAAAGCGAAAATCCACATGGTCGAAGCGGATATGGCCCAGGGGCGGCGCGGCGAAGGGGCGGGCGTCGGGGCTGTCGCCGATCTCGGCCGCGGCGTCGACCAGCGCGAAGTAGCTGCGCAGCACCGGCGTCTGGCGGAAGACGTTGGTCACGAACGAGGCGAGCTGGTCCAACTGCCCGACCAGCAGCCCGGCGAAGGCCCCGAAGGAAACGATCTGGCCGACGCTGATCTCGCCCCGCGCGGCAAAGACCGCGCCGGCGGCGAAGATCACCACCATGGTCAGCGTCGCCGCCGCCCGCGTAAGCACGGTCAGCAGCCCCCACCAGGTCAGCACCGGATATTGCGCGGCCAGCAGCGAGCCGGCCAGGCTGCGCAGCGCGTTGATCTCTGACGCGAAGCGGCCATAGCTTTGCACCACGGTGACGTTGCCGATCACATCGCCCACCCTGCCGAACAGCGAATTCGTCACCGCCTCGACCGAGCGCTGGCCGCTGTCGGTCTTGCGCACCACCAGCACATTGGCGGCGAGGTAGACGAGGCCAAGCGCGATCAGGATCGCCGCCATCCGCGCATCCATCGCCAGCGCGGTGGGGATCATCAGCACCACGCCGACGAAAGCGGTCAGTTGCTGGCGCAGCACCCCGAGCCAGATCGAGAACAGCGCAT
This sequence comes from Rhodobacterales bacterium, assembly GCA_015654855.1. GTDB lineage: Bacteria > Pseudomonadota > Alphaproteobacteria > Rhodobacterales > Rhodobacteraceae > JAATGA01. The sequence goes on along the minus strand of JAATGA010000286.1, from coordinate 18,810 downwards.
CCGTCCCCGACAGGATCGCCCGCACCACCGCCCCGGTGCCAGAGCGCGCGTGATAGCTGATCGGCAGGGTGATCGCGCGCGAGAATGCCTCGGACAATGCCGCCATCCGCGTCCGGTGCGCCAGCCGGTCCGACGAGATCGCCAGCACCGCGCCCGACAGGATGCCGGCGATGCCGAAGCCCGCCCAAAGCGCGATCAGCCCGAAGGCGCCCGAGCCGTCGGACAGCCGGTCTATCATCCGCCCGAAGAGAACGGGTTCGGCCAGTTGCACCAGCGCCACCGCGGTCCCGGCCAGGGCCAGGGCGATGGCGCGCCCTTTTTCGCGACCGAGCAGAGCCAGAGTGCGCAGATATATCGCGAAGGTTCCCGCCTCGCGCGGCGGAGGGACGGCGGTGTCACGGGAAACGGTCACCGGGCGAAACTCCTGACACCTGGAACTGGCGCCCGTGCTGGACCGGGGTTGGGGCATCTGTCAACCGTCCGCGTCAGGCGGCGGTTCCCTCGGCCGTTCGCGGGTCGAGAAGGGCGGACAGATCCGCCTCGGACAGCAGACCCACCCGCACCTCGCTTTCGCGACCCCGGATGGCGATGGATCGCAAGGTCGTCTCGTCGGGCCGGATGCCCGCATGTTCCAGCAGATCGGCCGAAACGGCGAACTGCCGGTTCGCCTCTTTCGCCACAGCCTCAAGACGGCTCGCGACATTGACCGTATCGCCGATGGCGGTTTCGGTCAGCGCCGCGCCATAGCCCATGACGCCCACCACCGCCGGGCCGAAATGCGCGCCGATGGCGATGTCGAAGGACACGCCGGTTTCCTCGGTCAGATCCTGGTTCAGCCGGGCGCTGCCGCGCAGGATCGCCTCGGCGGCGCGCAAGGCGCCGCGGCAGGCCTCCTCCGGACCGGTTTCGAAGCCGAAGAGGGCCATCGCCCCGTCGCCGAGGAATTTGTCCACCCGCCCGCCGGCCTCTGCCACGGCCTCGCCCACGATGACGAAATAGCGGTTGAGCAGGAACACCACGTCATAAGGCAGCCGCGATTCGCTGAACTTGGTGAAGCCGCGCAGGTCGCAGAACAGCACCGCGATCTCGCGCTCGCGCGGGGATTCGACCGGGCTGTCCTCGATCGCGGTGCCGCGCGGGGTGACGGGTTGCAGCATCAGACTGACGCTGAGGTCGTGACGCGGCCGCAACTGACAGGCCAGCCGAACCCCGCTGTCCGCGTGGATGCGCCCCAGGGTCGCCTTTTCCGCCGGCCCCGGTGCCGGCAACGCCCCGGCGCTGGCCGTCACCCGCAGCCGGCAGGTCGAGCAGCGGGCATTGCCGCCGCAGATGCCGTAATGCGGGATGCCGTTGGCCCGCGACGCCTCCAGCACGGATGTGCCGGGCTGCACCCGGATCGTCTCGCCCGTGGCATAGCGGATGGCGATGGAGCGCACCCGGGCGCGAAAAAGCCGCAACTCGCGCAGCACCATGATCGCGGCGACAAGGCAGATATAGCCGATCTTGATCGAGGTCGCGGCCGTCGCCAGCCGCGCCGCCCGCTCGGCGGACGAGGGCATGGTGACATTGGCCATCCGCTCCAGCTCGGGCGTGTAGATCTCCATCGCGATGCCGGGAAAGGTGGCCTGAAGGGCCATCCAGCGGCCGATCATCGCGAAGCCGGTCAGCGCCAGCGTCGGCAACAGCACCGCGCCGGCCAGAAACAGCGGAAAGGCCGGGCGCAGCCGCGCATGGTGCCGGATCAGGAAGGATATGCCGATGCAGCCATGGGTCCAGACCACCAGCAGCGCGATCGTCTGCTGCACCCCCATCGCAGGCGAGGTGATCCAGAGGCTGCGCACCACCTCGGCATAGCCCAGGACCTCGCCGTAAAACGCGAAACCCAGACGGGTGCTGACCGCGTGTTCGGCGACGAAATAGGGGATCAGCAGGCCGAGGACCAGGCGCAGAAACTCCGCCGGCGGCATGATCAGGGTCTGCCTGCGGTAAAGCGCCAGCAGCGTCAGCGACACATGCACCCCCGCCGCGCCATACAGCAGCACCGTCCCCGGAACCGTCCGCCAGGGCGCGGCCAGCAGGCTGCGCGCCATCTCCGCCTGGCGCAGCGAGATCAGCAGCAGCGCATGGTTCAGCAGATGCATCGCGACGAAACAGAACAGCACCAGCCCCGAAGCCGTTCGCAGATTGCGAAGGCTCAGGGCATTCGGCCAAGCCCCGGGCCGGCCTGTCCGCGTGGGCGTGCCTTCCATGCTCTCTCCGTTTCGGAATGCGGCGTCCGTCGGACGCGCGGGCTCAAAGCTCGATCTTCTGGCCATCCCGGCCCACGAAAGCGCCGGGCGACCGCGATACCGCCTCGGCCTCTATGCTGTCCAGTGCCGCATCGTCCCGCCAGGGCGAATGATGGATCAGACCGATCCGCGCCACGCCCGCCCGGGCACCGAGGCGCAGGGCCTCTTCCCAGGTCGAATGGCCCCAGCCGCAGAACTTCGGCAGTTCGGCATCGGCGAAGGTCGCATCATACAACATCAGATCGGCCCCGGCGATCAGATCCAGAACGGCGGCGTCCGGCGCGCCGGGCACATGTTCGGTGTCGGTGATGACGGCCACCACACGGCCCGCCGCCTCGACCCGGTAGCCGACCGCGCCGCCGGGATGGTTCAGCCGCGCGGTGTGGATCACGATGCCCGGCGCGGGGTCGAGCACCGCGCCGGGCAGAAAGTCGCGAAACACCGGGCGCGCCGCGAAACAGTCCGGCCCGACGGGAAAGAACGGCTCGCGCATCAGATCGGTGACCATCGCCGCGCCGCCCCGGCCCGGCATCAGATGGCCGGTCCACATGCGGATGCCGCTGTCGGCGTAGTAAAGCTGTTTCAGCACCGGCAGACCGATCACATGGTCGTAGTGGCAATGCGTCAGGAACAGGTCGAAATCCGTCACCCCGTCCGCCATCATCCCCAGGCTGGCCGAATGCAGCCCCGAGCCCGCGTCGAAGATCAGCCGCCGGCCGGCCACCGCCAGCTCGAAACAGATGGTCTGGCAGCCATAGCGGCTGAATCCGGGGCCGGAGACCGGCAGCGTCCCGCGCGTGCCGTGCAGCGTCACGCTGAAGGTCGCATCTTTAGGGCTGGCGTCGTTGCGGGCCATGGTGCTGCGGGTTTCCCGGTCAGGCCCCGGCGCAGGCGTTGCGCAGCCGGCCCAGCTCCTCCGTCGTCGCGGCCAGCCGGTCGGCGAGCACGCGGATCACCTCGATCATCGCGGTGGGATTGCTGTTCAGCAGGGTTTGCAGCGAATCGCGAGGGATGCGCAGCGCCTCGACCCGGGTCAGCGCCCGCACCGTGGCCGACCGCGGCCGGTCGCACAGCGTCGCCATCTCGCCCACGATGGAATTGGGCGCGAGTTCGGAAACCGGGGTCAGGGCGCCATCGGGGCCGGCGGCGACCAGAACCTCGGCCCGACCGGTCAGAATGACGAAAGCGCCGTCCCCCTCTTCGCCCTGATGGCAGATGATGTCGCCGGGCGCGTATTCCAGACGCTCCGACGTGAAGGCCAGAAGCTTCAGCTTCGATGCGTCGATCCGCCGGAACAGCGGGACGCCGCAAAGTTGCAGGGTTTCTTCGTTCAGGTTCATCGCCACATTCCATCAGTGGCCGGACCGGTCCGGGCTTGCCGTATGCTCCGCATTATTCCCGCCGAATACGACAACTGCAAGTGTCGTGAACGCCCTGTCGTCCTGCGGCCGTCAGGCCTTGACGATATGGCCCCCCGACAGGCCCCGCCGGGCCATGGCGTTGCGCGTGTCGACGACCAGGGCCGCATCAGCGAGCGCGGCGTAATCCACATCGTCATGGTCGGTCGCGATCAGCACCGCGTCGACGTTTGCCAGCACCTCGGGCGACAGCGCCACCGACCGCAGCCCCGTCAGCGCGCCATAGGCCCGGGTCTTCGGGATTTCCGCGATATGGGGGTCGTGGAACAGCACCTCCGTCCCACGCTCGCGCAACAGCTCGATCAGCTTCAGCGAGGGGCTTTCGCGCAGATCGGGGACGTTCTTCTTATAGGCGAGGCCGATGACCAGAACCCGCGACCGGCTGAGCGCCTTGCCCGAGATGCGGTCCAGCGCCTCGGCCAGGCGGCCGACGACATAGCGCGGCATCGAGGAATTGATCTCGCCCGCCAGTTCGATGAACCGGGTCGGAAGTTCGTATTCCCGCGATTTCCAGGTCAGGTAGAACGGGTCGATGGGAATGCAATGTCCGCCGAGGCCGGGGCCGGGGTAGAAGGGCATATAGCCGAAGGGCTTGGTTTTGGCGGCGTCCACCACCTCCCAGATGTCGATGCCCATGGCGTCGTAGACGATCTTCAGCTCGTTGACCAAAGCGATGTTGACGGCGCGAAAGACGTTCTCGGTGATCTTCACCGCCTCGGCCGTCGCGGTGGAGGAGACGGGGACGATCCGCGCCATGGCCGCGCCGTAGAAGGCCGCGACCAGCCTTTGCGCCTCGGCCCCGTCGCCGGCCACGACCTTGGGGATCGTATGGGTGGAATAGTCGCGGTTGCCCGGATCCTCGCGCTCGGGGGAGAAGCCGGTGAAGAAATCCACACCCGCCTTCAGGCCCGAGGTTTCCAGGATCGGGCGCACCACGCCGTCGGTGGTGCCGGGCCAGGTGGTCGATTCCAGCACGATCAGTTGGCCGGGGCGCAGGGTTCGGGCGATGTCGCGGCTCGTCGCCTCGACGAAGCTCAGATCCGGGTCGCGGTGCGGCGACAGCGGTGTCGGCACGCAGATCGCGATCACGTCGCATTCGGAAAGGCGGCCGAGGTCGCAGGTCGCCCCGAACTGCCCCGCCGCCACCGCGCGGGTCAGCCTGTCGGAGGTCACCGCCTCGATATAGCTGCGGCCCTGGTCGATCGCCTCGATCTTGCCCGGGTCGGTGTCGAATCCGGTGACGGCGAAGCCGGCATCGGCCAGCGTCATCGCCAGCGGCAGGCCGACATAGCCAAGGCCCACGACCCCCGCGTGCGCCTTTCGCGCCTCGATCAGGGACAGCAGGCGGGCGGCGGGTGTGGCAAGCGCGGTCATGGGCTGGCGTCCTGTGAAAGGGCCCTTGCGCCGGGCCGGGGCCGAGACTTGAAAGCCAGGCCCGCCCCTGTCAAGGTCGGGGATGCAGAGACAGCCCTGCGCCTGTGCAGCGCTGCCGCCGGGGAGGACGCGGATCATGTCCAGGGCAAAGATCGCGATCCGGCTCCTGGCGCTGATGCTCTGCGCCGTGCCGGCCTGGGCGCAGACCCCGGCCGACCCCGCGGCCGCGCATCTGGCCGACGGCTTCGACGGGGCGGATTTCGCAGCCGGGGGCGGGCTTTACTACCGCGAGAACTTTGAACAATCGGCCGGATCGGTGGTGTTTCAGTCGCAGATCGTCCGGGCAGGCAGCGGCGCGCTGGAACTGTCGGTGCGCCCGATCTGCTCCGCAGGATCGGAAGGGTGCAGCGAAAGGGCCGAGATCTGGGAAAAGACCGCCCTGCGCGTGCCCTATGACGAAGGCGTCTGGTATGGCTTTGCCATGCGGTTCGACGACCCGCCGCCCCAGGATGATCACCGCTATGTGATGGCCCAATGGAAGCGCGAGATCGGTCCCGAGGCCGATGGCGATTTCAGCCCCTTTCTCGCCCTGCGGCTGCGCCAGGGGGTGATGTTCGCCACCATCGAGACCAATTACCTCGCCCCGCCCGCCGATGCGCCCCCGCCCGAGGCCGGGGTCTGTCCGGCGGGGTTGGTCCCGGTCTGGCTGCGGCCCGAGACGCGGCAGATGCGCCTCCTCATCGCCGCCGACCCCATCTGGACGCCGGCTACCACCCCGGAATACGACCGCTGCACCGATGCAATCGCCCTGTCCGGTCCGGGCGTGCTGCCCCATGCGACGCCCGACTGGCACGACTACGCCTTTTTCACCCGGCCCGGCCCCGATGGCGGCGGGCGGATCGTGATCGCCGTCGACGGCGCGCCGGTTGTCGTGGCCGAGGGGCGGATCGGCCATGACGACACGGGCCTGGGCGAAAACCAGTATTTCAAATTCGGCCCCTATCGCGACGCGGGCGAGGGCGACTGGCGGCTTTACTACGACAGCTTCGTCCGGGGACCGGATTGTGCCTCGGTTCTTTCGGGCGAGGTCTGCGCCGGGCTGGAATGAGGATCGCCTTTTACGCGCCGCTGAAATCGCCCGACCATCCGGTGCCCTCGGGCGACCGGCTGATGGCGCGGCTGCTGATCCGTGCGCTGGAACGGGCGGGGCATCAGGTGACGCTTGCCTCGGACCTGCGCGCCTTTATGCCCGATTCGGGTGATCGGCCTGCCCTTGCCGCGCTGGAGGCCGCGGCGGCGTCCGAGCGTGCGCGGATCGCGGCGCTTTGGGTGAGGCGGGGAGCGCCGGATCTGTGGTTCTGCTACCACCCCTATTACAAATCGCCCGATCTGCTGGGGCCTGTGCTCGCACGCGATTTCGGCATCCCCTGGGTCAGTGCCGAGGCCTCTTTGTCCCGGCGCAGGGCGCAGGGCATCTGGACCGGGACGCAAAGCGCCGTGCAGACGGCGGTGGCGGGCGCGGGGGTGAACTTCGGCCTGACCGCCCGCGACCGGGCTGGGCTGGCGGAACGCGCGCCCGGGGCGCGGATCATGCCATTGGCCCCGTTCCTCGACCTTGATGTGCTGCCCCCGGCGGCAGCTCTTGCGGGCGACCGGCTGGTCACGGTGGCGATGATGCGGCCGGGCGACAAGACCGACAGCTATCGCGCGCTCGCCGCCGCTTTGGCACAGGTGCCGGGGGCGTGGCATCTGTCGGTCGCGGGCGACGGGCCTGCGGGGGCCGGGGTGCGGGCGCTGTTCCCGCCGGGCGCGGTCGACTGGCGCGGTGCGCTGCCGCCCGAAGGCGTGGCGAACCTGCTGGCAAGCGGCGTGGCCTATATCTGGCCCGGCTGCGGCGAGGCCTATGGCCTGGCCTATCTGGAGGCGCAGGCGGCGGGTCTGCCGGTTGCGGCCTATGCCACCGCCGGTGTGCCCGAGGTCGTGGCCGATGGCGAGACCGGCCTTCTGGTCTCCGATGGCGATACGGCGGCCCTGGCCCGTGCAATCGCGAAATTGCTTGCCGATCCCGGTCTGCGGCGCCAGATGGGCACGGCGGCGCGGGCGCGTGTCATGGCGCATCACGGGATCGGGGCCGCGGCCCGGCAGCTCGATGCCGGATTGCGCCGGGCGATGGAGATGAGGGAATGAGCGATCCGCGCAATGCGGCGCTGGCCGCGATTGCGGCAAGGGCGGCGGCAGGCCATCCGCTGCGGCTGTGGCTGCGCGACGACGATGCTGTCGCGCCCGGCCAGGCGCTTGACCGGCTGCTGGATCTGACCGGGGCGGCGGGCGTGCCGCTGACGCTCGCGGTGATCCCCGCGCCCTGGGGCGAGGCGCCGACCGGCCCGGCCCTGGCCGGACGGCTGGAGACCGCGCCCCATGTCCGCGTCGCCGTGCACGGCTGGTCGCATCGCAACCACGCCCCCGAAGGTGTGAAAAAGCAAGAGCTTGGCGCGCATCGTCCCCTGGCGTCGATCCATGCCGAACTGCGGGCGGGGCTGGAGCGGCTGACCGGGCTGCATGGCGCGCGGGCCTTGCCGCTGCTGGTGCCGCCCTGGAACCGCATCGCGCCCGACCTGCTGCCCGGTCTCGCGGCGGACGGGTTCACGGCGCTGTCGACCTTTGGTGCCGAGGCGGCGGTTGCGGGGCTTGTGCAGGTCAACACCCAGATCGACATCATCGACTGGAAGGCCGGTCGCATTGGTCGCCCCGCCGGGCCGGTCTGGAGCGAGATGGCGGCGCTGGCGGCCGGCCCGCGCCGGTTTGGCGGCGTGCTGACCCACCACCTTGTCCATGACGCGACGGCCTGGGCGGTTCTGGCCGATCTGATCGCCGCCAGCACACAGGCCGGCGCAGAATGGGTTGGCGTCGAGCGGCTGATCGCCGCCGGTTGATCCCGCGCAGGCCGGATCAGCCGGCGACGGCATGGACCGGCACCTCTTCGAGGATATGGCCCTTCTCGAAGGCGACGACCCGCGAAAAATCGGCGGCGAGCGCGTTGTTGGCCATGATCCAGATGACGCCCGGCTTTTCCGGCTGGGCGCGCAGGAAACCCAGGATCCGCTCGATCAGCCGGCGTTGCAGGGTCGGATCGACCCCCGCCAGCGGCTCGTTGAACACATAGAAGGACGACCGCCGGATCAGCACGCGCGCCAGCGCCAGCTTTTGCCGCTGCAACAGCGTCAGCCGCCGCCCGCCCGGCCCCGCATCCCCGGCCAGCCCCAGCGAGACGATGCCGTCGCGCAACTCGGGCGCGCGGGCCAGTTGCTCGCGCAGGATCTGGCGGATCACCTCCTCGACCCGCTCTTCCGCGCGGCCGAAGCGGCGGTTGATCTTGCCGAAGACGATGTTCTCCAGCAACGTCGCGCCGGCCATGAAAACCGCGCTGTCATAGGGCTGGATCAGCCCGCGCAGCGAGGCCGGCATCCGTTCGGCGAGCATCTGCCGGCCCGCGACGATGCGGGCGCGCAGGTCTTCGTCCAGCAGACCGAAGCGGAAACTCGGCTCGACATAGGCGGTGGCGAGCCGGATGAGGCGGATCCGGTCGGCGGTGCCTGCGTTGGCGTAACCCTCGGGCGTCGTCCGGTCGAGGATAGCGTCGAATTCCGGCATCTCGTCGGTTGTCATATAGGTCAGCGACTGCGTCATCGCCGGGACATCCTGCATCCCCTCGAACAGATCGACCGTCGCCCGCGCGAAATGCCAGCCCAGATCGAACAATGCCGCGTCGAGCCCCGTCTCCTGCACGATCTTGCGGAAGGTCGGGCTGCGGATGATGGCGGTGCTTGCCGCCGCCGGATCCTCGGATACGCCGAAGAACAGGTTTTCGCCGATCGTCGCCTCGGCGTTGTACTGATCGGACTCGAAGGGCAGGATCAGATTGACCAGATCGCGCTCGCGCAGCCGGTCGCGCAGGGCCTGGCGCAGGGTCAGGATCTGCGGCGCAAGTCGCCCGGCCCCGGCTACGCCGGCCCGCGAGCGGATGCCGATGCCGATCACATCGTCGCGCAGATCGACCACGCCCAGAACCGCCCATACCGGATCGAGCAGGCCCGGCCCGACGCTGCGCGGCTGCACGGCATCCTGGTCGATCCAGTCGACATCGCGGTCGAAAAGCGGATTGCCGGCGCGCTCGGCCTCGATGCGGGCCCAGTCCCTGGCGGCGCGCGCCTCGGCCGGTTCGTCGGCCGGGACGGGGCCGGGGCGGCGGCGCAGCCCGTAGGTCAGGTTGTCGAAGACCGTTCCGGCGAAAAGCCAGGGCGTGGTGCCGGCATAGCCCACCACCCGGCCCGTCACCCATTCCGGCGCGAGGTCGAGGTCCAGCCCGCCAAGCGTCACCCGGCCCCGCGCGGACGGCATATGCCCGCCCAGCACCTCGCCCAGCACCAGCGCGCCGTCGCCCGACCCGCCGGTCAGCGCCACCGCCTCGCCGGCCCGGACCTCGAGGTTCACATCGTCCAGCAGATGCGTGCCCAGATCGTTGTCCACGGTCAGCCCTTGCACCAGCAGCGGGTCGAAGCTTTCGGCCACTACCTCGGCGTCGATCGCCTGGCGGCCCGGCTCGATCAGATTGTCCGAAGCGAATTGCTCGACCACCTGTTCGTATTTCACCTGCATGTCCTGGCGGGCGAGGTCCCAGTCGATCAGTTCCTTCAGCGGGCCGGGCAATTCCTTGTAGGCGTTGATCACCGCGACAAGCTGACCCACGTCGAGCGAGCCCCGGATCGTCAGATAACCGCCGATGGAATAGAACAGAAAGGGCGTCAGCTGCGCGAGAAAGTTGTTCAGGAATTTGACCAGGAACTTCCACTGATAGATGTCGTAGCGGATACGGAAGATCCGCCCCAGGCGCGCCACGATGTCGGCCCGTTCCCAGTTCGTTGCGTCGCTGGCATGAATGGTCTGGATGCCGTCCACGATCTCGGCCACGCGGCCCGCCAGTTCGCGCGCGGTCAGCTGCCGCTGCCGGCCGAGGAAGATCAGCCGCCGCCGCATCCGGGGGATGATCGCGACCTGGATGCCGGCCATAGCCGCCGCCACCATGCCCAGCCAGAAATGCTGGACAAAGATGAAGAACATCGCCGTCAGCGCCTGGCCGCCCAGCAGAGCCGGCTGGGTGAAGGCGTCCGAGGCGAAGCCGCCAAGCGGCTCGATCTCGTCCTTGACCATGGAGGAGACCTCGCCCGCCTTCATCTGCTTGAAGCGCGGGGCGGGGAAACGCAGGATGCGGTCGATCAGCTCATACCGCACGCGGCGCAGCAGCCGTTCGCCCAACAGGCCCTTGCGGGTGTTGATCAGGTATTTGAACAGGTTGTTGACGATGACCAGCACAAGAAAGGTCAGGCTCAGCGCCCAGAGGAGGGGCAGACGCTCCATCGGCAGACCGCCGAAGATCTGCACCGTGCCGTAGAACGGCAGATCGAAGGACAGCGGCAGGAACAACTGCGTGGCGTCGGGCGTCTCGAACCCTGCGCCCTGAAGCGGGCCGTTGACGATCTGTTTGGGCAGGTCGAAGGCCATGTAATAAGGGATCATCGAGACGAAGATGATCAGCACGACCACGATCTGCTCGCGTCGCGTATGGGTCCATATGTAGCGGAAGAGGTTCGGATCCATCGGACTCGTCTTTCGGCCGGGCGGCGCAGATACTGCCAATGCACATGGGTGTAAAGCGGCCCCGCGTCTATGGGGCCATGCCGCAGCCGCATTGTGCGCGATCGCACAGGATGTCGGCGGTTCGGGCCGCCCCGTCAAGCGAAAGGGGCAGCCGCGCCGGATCGGGGCCTGACAGCGCCGCCGAAATGCACGCGGCAAGGGCCTCGGGCGACAGCGCGCTTTCCCCGACCATCGCGGCCCGGCCCAGGGCGGCAAGGCGGGCGGCGCGGGTGGTCTGCTCCGTCTCTCCGCCCGAGGCATAGGGGACGAGGACCGACCGGCACCCCGCCTGCAACACGTCGCAGACGGTGTTGTATCCGGCCTGCGACACCGACAGGCGCGAAGCGGCCAGGACAGCGGCGAAATCCTGGCGGAAGGTTTCGACCTTGACGCGCCGGCCGGGCAGGGCGGCGGCCCCGGTCGCCAGCGCGGCGCGGGCGGGAGCGGGCAGGTTCGGCCCGGTGACGATCAGCCAGCGCAGATCGCCCGCCAGGATCGCCGCCGCGTCAAGCGCCGCGCGGGCGAGGTCGACCCCGACCGCGCCGCCCCCCGAGGACACCACGATGTCGAACACCTCTGCCGAGGGCGCGACGGGCGGTGGTGCGACGAGGCCGGTATAGGTCACGCGGTCGGCGATCTCGGCCGCCAGCGGAAAGCTGTCTTCAAGCTTGGCGAAGGTCGGATCCCCGTGCACCAGCACCAGGTCGAAATACGCACGGATCAGCGCCACGGTTTCCGCGTTGCGGCCCGGCTTTTTCTGTGCCTGAAGGATATCGCGCACCGAACAGCACAAGGCCGGGCGGGGGCTGGCCGCCTCGATGGCGGCTATCAGCGGCAAAAGCTCGAACCGCATCTGGCGGCGGCCGAAGGGAAAGGCCTCGGTCACGACCACATCGGGGGCGAGGCGGCGGAAGGTCGCGATCAGCAGATCGCGCCGGGCGTCGAGAAAGGGCTGGTCGACGGGGCGGCCCGCTTCATCGGCGAGGCCGTGGAACCCTTCGTCCGCCGATTGCACCGGGGGCAAGGCGATATGCGGGATGCCCGCCGGGGGGAAACCCGCGACGGGCAGGCCGCCGGTGACCATCGTGACCTCCGCCCCGCGCGCGTGCAGGGCGGCGGCGATGCGACTGGCGCGGGCCAGATGGCCGATGCCCAGCAGATGCTGGACGTAGAACATGACGCGGCGCGGGCGGGTCGGGGTCATCGCTTGCTCCAGCTGTCGCGGAACATCGCCGTCAGGCGGGTGATGCCGGGGGCGAAGTCGAAATCGCGCCGCACCCGTTCCGCCGCCGCCGCGCCAAGACGGGTGCGCAGCGCGGGGTCGGCGATGGCACGGGAAAGCGCGGCGGTCAGGGCGGGCGCATCCTCTGACGGCACCAGCAGGCCGGTCACGTCGTCGGTGACGAATTCGGGGATGCCCGACAGATCGGTGCCGATGCAGGGCAGACCCTGGCTTGCCGCCTCGACAATGACATTGGGCAGGCCGTCGCGGTCGCCGTCGGCGGTGCGGCGACTGGCAAGCACGAAGATGTCGGCGGCGTCATAGGCCGTCAGCACCTCGACCTGGGCCAGCGCGCCCTTCCATTCGATGCGGGGGGTAAGGCCCAGCCCTTCGGCCTGAGCCTTCAGCGCGGCCAGTTCCGGCCCGCCGCCGATATGGGTCAGGCGCCAGTTCAGCCCCGGCGGCAGGGCGGCAAGGGCGTCGAGCAGGATGTCGAAGCCCTTTTTCGGCACCGCCCGACCCACGGTCAGGATCCGAACCGGATCCGCCGGATCGCCGCCGTCGCGCGGAACCCGCATCCCTTGCGGCAACGGAAAGCGGTGCAGGTCCAGCCCGTGATAGGCCAGCGCGACCTTTGCCCCCGGCGCCAGCGCCGCCAGATGGTCGCGGCCCGAGGCGGTGCAGGTCACTGTCCAGTCGGCCTCGCCCATCTTTTCCGTCAGATCCCAATCGGGCGAGGTCCAGATGTCCTTGGCATGGGCCGAGATGGTGAAGGGCAGGCCCAGGATCGCGGCGGCATAGCGCGCGACCGAGGCGGGCGTATGGGCGAAATGCGCGTGGATCCAGACCGGGCCGGCCGGCATCTCGGCCGCCATCACCAGCGCCTGGCCAAGGCGGCGGCCCCGGTTCGGCGTCGGATCGCGGGCCAGATCGCGCAGGAACATCGGCAGCGCCCGCCAGAGTCCGGGACGGATCACGCAGGACAAAAGCCCGCGCAGCACCCGTAGCGGCTCCTGATACAGGTACTCCGGCAGATAGCTGACCGGGGCCGCGATCTCGTCGTTGATCGGATGGCGGCGCGCATCGGTCGGATGGCGCAGCGAGACGATGCGCAGTCGCAGCCCCGCCCGTTCCAGCCCCAGCAACTCCTGTGCGATGAAGGTCTCCGACAGCCGGGGATAGCCCTTGACCACCACGACCAGCAGCGGATCGCCCGCGCCCCGACCACCGGTCATGGCGCGGTCTGCGCGGCCTGAAGCACCGGGTTGCGCCGGGCGTGCAGCCAGTGGCCCACATCCTCGCAAATGCGCTGCAACCCGTCCAGGTCCAGCATTCCCGCCGCCACCGCATCCGCGGCCTGCGACGGGCGCTGCGCGTTCGGCAGATCGCGCAGCGCGGCGGCCAGCCGCACGGGATCGCCCGCTTCCTCCGCCGCCATCATGCGGGTCAGGCCCAGTTCGGCCGCACGCTCTGCCCGGATCGCCTGTTCCATCCGGGGCCGGGTGCGCGGCACCACCAGCGCCGGCTTGTCGAAGCTGAGGATCTCGCAAAAGGTGTTGTAGCCGCACATGCCGACGACCGCGCGCGATCCGGCGATCAGATCCTCCATCCGATTGTCGAATTCGATGATCTCCAGCCCCGGAAGCGCGGCCGCCTCTGCCATCAGGTCGCTGCGGTCGCGGGAGGGCAGATAGGGGCCGAGCACCAGGACCGTCCGCCCGAGTGTCGGATCACAGCGATGCGCTGCCAGAACCGAATGGATCAGTTCCGCTCCGTCGCCGCCGCCGCCGGTTGTCACAAGGGTGTAGTCGCCCTCGGTCCGGGGATGGTGCGCCTCGCTTTTCTGCTGCGAGCGGCGCAGGAAGCCGGTGTAGTGCATCCGCACCCGCACCGTCGGCGCCACCGGCAGCCCCGCCAGCGGATCGTGGAACCCCTCGGGACCATAGACCCAGATCGTGTCGTAATAGCTTTCGATCTTGCGGATCACGTCTTTGCGCGCCCATTCGGGGCCAAGCAGTTCGGGCGCGTCCATCACCTCGCGCAGGCCGAGGACCAGGCGCGTTCCCTGGGATTTCAGCCAGACCAGCGTTTCCTCGATCTCGCCATGAAGGCCGAGCGGCTCCTTGTCGGTGATGAAGATGTCGGGCCGGAAGGCCTCGGCCGTCTGGCGGATGATCGCCCGGCGCATCTTCAGCGTTTCTTCCAGCGAGGTATGGGTGGCCATCGACTGGTATTCGCCATTCCTCAGCTTGATCACGCTGGGGATCTTCACGAAATCGACCCGGACGCGGTAATCGAAGGCCCCGGCGATGGTCGCGCCGGAAATGATCATCACCGACAGGCCGCGAAATTCCTCGACCAGCGCATGAGCGATCTCGCGGCACCGGCGCAGATGGCCAAGGCCGAACGTGTCGTGGCTGTACATCAGAATGCGGGCGTCGTTGAGGCGGGCCGATGTCATGTGCGCTCCCTGGAGGAAAAGGCCCGGGCCCGCAAGGTCCTCGCCGGGCCGGATAAACGGATCGTCATCGGTATGGATCTGCCGCATCTCGCAACCCGTCGCCCAGAAAGTTAAACGCAAGGATCACCAGAACGACCGGCAGCATCGGCCACAAAAGCCAGGGGTAAAGCGCCACGATGTTGATCCCCCGCGCCTCGGTCAACAGGATGCCCCAGCTTGTGACCGGCGGCCGCAGGCCAAGGCCCAGGAAGGTCAGCGCCGTCTCGCCCAGGATCATGCCGGGCACCGACAGGCTTGCGGACGCGATCAGATGCGACATGAAGCCGGGGATCAGGTGGCGCGCGATGATGCGGCGGGGTTTGGCCCCCATCAGCTCGGCCGCCAGCACGTAGTCCTCTTCCCGCAGCGAGAACAGTTTCGAGCGGACCGCGCGCGCCTGGCCGGTCCAGTCCAGCATCCCCAGGATCACCGTGATCCCCAGATAGACGAGAAGCGGGCTCCAGCTCAGCGGGATAATCGCGGCAAGCGTCATCCAGAGCGGGATCGAGGGGATGGACTGGATCACCTCGATCACCCGCTGCATCCCCACGTCGAACCAGCCGCCGCGATAGCCCGCGATACCGCCGATGGTGATGCCGAGCGCGAAGCTGACCAGCGTGCCCAGAAGCCCGATGGTCAGAGAGATCCGCGCGCCGTAAAGGATGCGCGAGAAGACGTCGCGCCCCAGGCGGTCGGTGCCGAGCCAGTTGAACCGCCCGCCCGCTGCCGGGCAGACGAGGTGCAGGTCGCTCGCGACAACGCCCCAGAATTCGTAAGGCTCCCCCCGGCAGAGGAAGCGCAGCCGCTGCACGTCGCCGGTGTTGTCGGCATAGACCCGGCGCAGTTCGGTCATGTCCAGCGTCATGGTCTGGCCATAGACGAAGGGGCCGGTGAAAGACCCCTCATGGAACAGCCGCACCCGTTGCGGCGGAGCGTAGATGAAATCGAGGTTGCGGCTGTCGAGCCGGTAGGGCGCCAGAAACTCGGTGATGAACAGCGAGGCATAGATCAGCACCAGAAAGACGCCCGAGATCAGCGCGAGCCTGTGGCGGCGAAACTTCAGCCACATCAGGCGAAGCTGGCTCGCCTGACCCAGGGTGCCGGCGGACATGCCGCCCGGCTCGGCCGCCGGATCGAAGAGGATGTCCGAGACGTAGTGGGGCAGCGCGGCGCCGGGGCCAGGCAGCGGGTTCGGGGCGGTTGGGCCTGCGGTCATCCGCGTCTCCCCTGCAAGCGGATGCGCGGGTCCAGCAGACTGAGCGCGATGTCCGAGACCAGCACCCCCAGCACCGTCAGCGCCGCCAGATACATCAGGAACGATCCTGCCAGATACATGTCCTGGCTTTGCAGCGCGCGGATCAGCATCGGCCCCGTCGTTTCCAGCGACAGGATGATCGCCGTCACCTCGGCCCCCGAGATGATAGAGGGCAGGATCGAGCCTATGTCCGCGACAAAGAAGTTCAGCGCCATGCGCAGCGGGTATTTCATCACCACCCGCGTCGGCGACAGGCCCTTGGCGCGGGCGGTGGTGACATATTGCTTGCCGAGTTCATCCAGCAGGTTCGCTCGCAGACGCCGCGCCATGCCGGCGGTGCCAGCCGTGCCGATGATGATCACCGGGATCCAGATATGTTCCAGGATCGACTTAAACTTCGCCATGCTCATCGGCTGGTCGAGGTATTGCAGGTCCATCAGGTGGCCGATGGAAATGCCGAACCAGATATTGGCGAAATACATCAGGATGATGGCCAGCATGAAATGCGGCACCGCGATGCCCAGAAGGCCCAGAAACGTCAGCCCGTAATCCCCCCAGCTATATTGCCGCGTCGCGGAGTAAAGCCCGATGGGAAAGGCCAGTATCCAGGTGAACAGGATCGTCACCACGCTGACCAGCATGGTCAGCCACAGACGGTCGCCCACCACTTCGTTCACCGGCATACGGTATTCAAAGCTGTAGCCGAAATCGCCGTGCAGCATCCCCCAGACCCAGTGGAAATAGCGCACCGGCGCCGGGGCGTCGAAATGGTAGCGGGCCTTCAGCTCCTCGATCTCGGCCAGGTCCGCCGGCTCGCCCAGCATCTTCAGTTCCTGGACATAGCTTTCGAAGTAATCGCCCGGCGGCAGTTCGATAATGGTGAAAACCAGGATCGAGATCACGAACAGCGTCGGGATCATCGTCAGGACACGGCCGATCAGATAGCGCAGCATCAGCCCTGTTCCTCCAGCCAGAAGGTGTCGGGCATGTAGATCCCCAGCATCGAGGTCGGCTGGTATCCGATCAGCCCGGTATCGGGCAAATTCTGCAAACGCGAGGACCGGACGACAGGCTGTTTCGTGCCGTTGACCGTGCCGATGGTGAAGACCTGATCGGCATGGATTGTCAGCATTCGTTGCCAGATCTCCTCGCGCTCGCCGCGCGAGCGGCTCATCCGCCATTTCACCGCCAGATCGACCAGCGCCTCGGCCTCGGGCAGTTCGGGCGGCGTGCCCTGCGAGCCCTTGGAGCCGTAGTAGACCCCCCAGGGCGACCAGATATACTGATCCTCCGCCGTGGGGGCGAGTTCGTAGGGCGGCATGTCGGCGGTCGGGATGGCGTTGTCCAGCCCGGCCCAGACCGACATGCTGGTCAGCCCGGCCATGGCGCGGCTGCGGAACAGATCGCGCTGCGAGGTCCGGGTCCAGAGCGCGATGCCCACCTGGCGGAAATGGTCGGCCACCAGTTCCAGCACGTCGGTCTCGATCGTGCTTTCACCGGCGGTTTCGACCACGATCCCGGCGGTCTGCCCGTCGGGCAGGCGGCGCAGCCCGTCCAGCCGGATCGGAGACAGGCCTGCCGCATCCAGCAGCGCATTGGCCTGTTCTGGGTCGTACCAGGCCCAGGCCTTCGCATATTCCTCGCGGTAGAGCGGGCTTTCCGGCAGCACGGTATTGGCGCTTTCGCGGGCCAGGCCGAAGAACAGCGCCTTGTTGATCTCGGTCCGGTCGATGGCCAGCGAGAATGCCCGCCGCACCCGCACGTCGCGGTATAGCGCCCGCCAGACCGGATCGGCGCAGGTCAGGTTAGGCAGCAGCGCCACGCGAGACCCTTGCGTGCGGGTCCAGAGATCGACCTTGATCGGAAACCGGCTCTCGGCCTCTTTCAACAGGGTATAGTCGGAAAACTCGATGCCGAAGGGTTGCAGGTCGCTGTCGCCTGTCGCGACCTTGGCCGGGATGATCTCGTAGCTCGACACGTTCAGGACCACGCGGTCGATATAGGGCAGTTGCCGCCCGTCCTGATCGACGCGGTGGAAAAAGGGGTTGCGCTCGAACACGAATTGCTGCGCCGGGGGCAGGGTACGGGGCCGCCAGGGTTCCAGCGTCGGCAGATCGGGGTTTTCCGGCCGGGTGATCCGGCTCATCTTCATATGCAGCGCCTGCCAGTCGTCGACGCGCTGTTCCAGGATCAGGCGGTTCAGATCGGCGGGCGTGGCGTAATCGGCATGAAAGTCCTTCATGTAATGCGACGGCATGAACAGCCGCAAAGGCTGCGGCCCGGCCAGCAGCGGCAGGAAATCCGGCATCGGCGCGGACCAGGCGTAGCGGACGGTGCGTTCGTCCAGCACCTCGAACTCCGGCCCCTGGCCCTCGATCTTCATCTCTGGGGGCATACCACCCAGGTCGTCGCGCAGGACCACATCCTGCCAGTTGTAGCGGAAATCCTCGGCGGTGAAGGGTTGGCCGTCCGACCAGCGGTGGCCGCGGCGCAGATGGAAGGTGAAGATCCGCCCGTCCTCGACCAGCCAGGACGACAGGATGTCGGCGACGAGGTTCAGCGACAGATCGTAGCCCACCAGCCGGGCATAGCCGTTGATCGGCATATAGCGCACGTCGCGCTGCCCTCCGATCAGCATCCGCATCGTGCCGCCATGGCGCCCCGTGCTGCGGCCCATCGGGCGCAGATCGACGATCCGGGGGTCGAGCGGCAGACGGTCGCCTACCGGCGGAATCATGCCTTGGGAAACCCGTTCGTCCAGATAAGGCGCGCCGATGAAGGCCCGCGCCGCCCCGGGGAAGGCCGCTCCCGCCGCCAGCAGGGCCAGCGCCCGCCTGCGGCTGAGGTTCCGGCCCTTTTCCCGCCCTGCGGTCATACCGTCACCTCTCCCGCATCGGCCATGGCGCGCATCCGCACCAGATTGCAGTCAATGCAGGATGAACGCAAGGAGGACCACAGTCAATGTGAAGTCAACGCCGCATTGACTGTGGTCCTCCTTGCGTTAATCCTGCATTGACTGCGGTACTCCTTGCATTGACGGTGTTGTCCCCGCATTGACG
>JAATGA010000308.1 GCA_015654855.1 Rhodobacterales bacterium | reverse complement strand
TGACGCCACCCAGGCCCGCGGGACCGGCGGTGGCATAGAGGTTCGCCTTGGTCCCCGTCGCGTCGGGTACCAGGATCGCTGCGACCCCGTTCGCGGCCAACAGATCGCGGACCCATTCGATCAGGCCGAGGTTCGGGCGACTGCTGACCGTATCGAAAGCGATCAGCCGGG
This sequence comes from Rhodobacterales bacterium, assembly GCA_015654855.1. Taxonomy (GTDB): domain Bacteria; phylum Pseudomonadota; class Alphaproteobacteria; order Rhodobacterales; family Rhodobacteraceae; genus JAATGA01. Next base: position 2,107 of record JAATGA010000308.1, on the reverse strand, counting down.
CAAGGATCTCGCGGGTTTCCATCATGTCTCCGTTCAGGCGCAGTCAATCACGTCGCGCGTCCGGTGAAAAGCCCCCGGGGCGGGGTGAGATGTGACGGTATTTGTCATGAAATACAGGCTTCTCAACCTCGCAGCCCGATGCGACATTCCCCTTGTCCCGGCCGGTTCGGCCGATCGAGGAGGATCCGAGAGATGCGCTTCAAGACCTTTTCCGCCGCTCTGGCCGCAAGCATGGCGTTGTCGCTGACGGGCCTGCCGGCCATGGCGCAGGAGGCGGCGAGGGGGCCGAACGTCGACTCCGCAGGCACCGGCACGCCCGGACCCGCCGCGCAATATGCGCTGGCGCAAGGGCTTTACGCGCTTGGCCTGGCGCAGAAGGACGCGCTGACCGTGCTGACGGCGGCGCGGCTCGCCGCCGGGGTCGAGCTGAAAGAGGGCGACCTGAAGCTGAAAGAGACGACGGGCGAGGCGCTGGCGGGTCAGGAGGACGGGGTCGACGCCCCGATCGGCGTGGCCGAAATGCTGGCCTCGGCCCGCGATCTGGCCGGCGAGGACGAGACGCTGATCGGCCTGATCGAGGACGCCGGGGCCGAAAGCAGTCGCGGCCGGATCGGTGGCGCGATGTCCAAACTGTCGCGTCTTCCGGCGGGGCAGACCGATGTCTGGGAAATTCCCTTCTACGGAAATTCCTATGCCGAACTCGCGGTGCTGGGGGACGGGGACGCCAACCTCGACGTGCTGGTGGCCGACGAAAACGGCAATTCGATCTGCTACGATGTCAGTTGGTCGGATAAGGTCTATTGCAACTTTGTCCCGTCCTGGAACGGCTATTTCTACGTCACGGTCCAGAACAACGGCAGCAAGCGCAACAGCTATTACCTGCTGACCAACTGACGCGGGATACCCGATCCGCGCCGGGAAGGGCCGCCATGCGCCTCAGCCGGGCAAAGGCGAGGCATCGGCGGCGCCCCGTCCCGCGCGGAAGAGGGCGGCGCGGCGCCCTGCCGCTCCGGCAGGCGTCGGGCATCCGGGCGCCGACCCCCGGCCGGGCCGGTTGCGCGGCGGGGGCCAAGCGGCTATCCCTTCGCCGAAACCGGCCGTCGCGGCCGCACAGGAGCCTTGCGCCACATGACCCTCGCCCGTATCGCCGCCTTCGCCACGATGCTCGCGCTCGTCGCCGCCTGCCAGAAGACCGAGCTTGAACCGCCGGTGCCGCTGGGGCCTTTCGCGCTTGGCCACAACATCGTCGTCACGGACAAGATGCAGAAGGTCCCGATCTCGCGTGAGGCGACGGGGGCCGAATGGGAAGCGGCGATGAAAAAGGCGATGGAGGATCGCTTTGGCCGCTACGACGGGACGAAGCTTTACGACTTCGGCATCAGCATCGACGGCTACGCTCTGGCCCCGCCCGGCGTGCCGGTGGTGCTGAAGCCACGCTCGGTCCTGGTGATCACCGTGAACGTCTGGGACGACGCCGCACGCAAGAAACTGAACCCCGAGGGCAAACAGCTCGTCGTTTTCGAGGGAGCCTCGGGCAAGACCTTCATCGGCTCGGGCCTGACGCAGTCCCGCGAAGAGCAGATGCAGATCCTCGCGTTCAACGCGGCCAAGGCGGTCGAGGACTGGCTGCTGGAGAGCCCCGAATGGTTCGGTCTGCCGCCGAACCCGGCGAAGCGCGTGAAGCAGGAGCCGAAGCCCACCAGCATGAGCGCGCCGGCACCCGCGAAGCCCGCGCCGGCCGCCGCTGTATCGGCACCCGCCGCCAGCACCGCGCCGCCGCTTGCCGTGACCGCGACGCCGCTGCCGGCCACGTCCGCCGCCTCTGCCGGCACGACTCCCTGACCGGGGGCCGGCGGCGCGCGGGCGGACCCAACTGCCGCTTGATTTTCCCGGTTCCAGCCTATAAGTCGCCGCCCGTAGCGACACGGGCCCGATCTTCGGGCCCCCCAATGCGAGGCGCCCGAGAATGGCCAAGGCAAAGTTTGAACGGAACAAACCGCACGTCAACATCGGCACGATCGGCCACGTTGACCACGGCAAGACGACGCTGACGGCGGCGATCACCAAGTATTTTGGTGAATTCAAGGCGTATGACCAGATCGACGGC
>JAATGA010000503.1 GCA_015654855.1 Rhodobacterales bacterium | reverse complement strand
TTCTGGTGATCGGCGCGGGCCTTGCCGGCCTGCGCGCCGCCATTGCGGCGCGTGCGGCGGGCGCGCGGGTCATTCTGGCATCCAAGGGCAAGGTCGGGCGCTCGGGCGCATCGGCGATGACGACGGCCGGCTATGCGGCGGTGCTGGACAGCGGGCCTGCCGATGACAGTCCGGCGCTTCATGCCGACGATACCGCGCGCGGCGGCATGGGGATCGCCGATTCCGCGTTGCTTCGCGCCCTTTGCGAGGGGGCGGGTCCGGGGGTCGAATGGCTCGAATCCATCGGCGCCGTGTTCGAGGCGGAGGGCGGCTGCCGCCGTCATTCGATCAGCGGCGACCATTCCCGCGCGCGGGTGATCGTCACCCGGAACCATATCGGCACCGACCTGACCCATCCCATGACGGCCGAGGCCGAGCGGCTCGGCGTCGAATTCGCCGAGTTCCGCCTCGCCACCGCCCTTTTGCAGGATCAGAACGGGCGCGTTGCGGGTGCACGCTTTCTCGATCTGCGCGGCGGCGGGATGCTTACCGTCCGGGCCGGCGGGGTGGTGCTTGCCACCGGCGGCGCGGGGCGGCTTTATCCGCTGACCTCGAACCCCAATGACGTGACCGGCGACGCCTTCGGCCTTGCCGATGGCATCGGCGCCGAGCTGAGGGATATGGAGTTCATCCAGTTCTACCCCTGGCGCTGCATCGACCCGTTCGACAAGGCGCGCGTCTCGGTTCAGCCCTCGACCTTCTCGCTCGGCGCACGGCTTTACGACGCGGCGGGGGAACGCTTCATGCTGCGCGCGAACCCCGAAGGGGCCGAGGCGACCACACGCGATGTCGCGGCGCGCAGCATCTTCCGGCAGATGCAGGCGGGTCTGGGGGTTCGCGGCGGCGTTCGGCTCGACCTGTCGGCGATGGAGGAAGAGACCTTCGCCATCTCGAACCCCAAGATCGCCCGCGCCTGCCGGCAGAAGGGGATCGACTACCGGACATATCCCTTCGTCGTCACACCCGAGGCGCATTACTGGATGGGCGGGCTCGCCGTCGACATCGGGGGCGCGACCACCGTTCCCGGCCTCTGGTGCGCCGGAGAGGCGGCGGGCGGCATCCATGGCGCCAATCGCGCCAATTCCAACGCTTTGCCCGAGGCCATGGTCTTCGGAGAGGCCGCGGGCCGTGCCGCGGCGGTCGCGGCACAGATGTGCGCCGCCCCGAAGCCTGCCGCGGTGAAGGACGTTCTCCCGCGCGACAACGGCCTGTCCGGTGCCGAACTGACCGCCGAACTCGCCCTCTTGCGTGATACCGCCTGGCGCGACCTCGGCATCGTGCGGGATGCCGACGGCCTGTCGCGCGGGCTGGCCGGGGTGCTGGACATCGCTTCACGGGCCTCCGAACGCGGCCCGGGTCCCGAGTTGCGCGACCTGCGCGGCTGGCACGAGCTTGGCTTTCTCTGCCGCACGGCAATCCATTCGCTGACCGCCGCGCTGATGCGCCGCGAGAGTCGGGGCGCGCATTTCCGTGCCGACTTCCCGCAACCGGACGATGCTGCATGGCGGGGCAGCATCTTCACCCGGGCCGCGACCCCCGCAGGCCGGCCCGAGGCCCGATACCGTCCCGTCCGGGAAATGGAGGCACCCCATGCCGCGGAATGACGCAATTCTCGCCGCTGTTGCGGCCCGCTCGGCCGAGATCACCGATTTCCTCGAACGGGTGGTCAACATCGACTCGCCCACGCTTGACAAGGCCCTGTCCGACCGGGCGGGCGATCTCCTCCAGGCGCGGGCCGAGGCGCTCGGGCTGGTGGCCGAGGTCGACCGGCAGGAGAAATACGCCGACAACCGCATCTGCCGCTTTCGCCCCGGGAACCTGCGCAACGGCACGCCGCGCGTGCTGATGATCGGGCATTTCGACACGGTTTATTCCGGCGACACCTCGCGCGAGCGGCCCTTTACCAACGATGGCACGCGGATCACGGGTCCGGGCTGTCACGACATGAAGGGCGGGCTGACCATCGGCCTTTACGCGTTGCAGGCGCTGGCCGATCTGCCGGGCGGCATTCCGCTTGAGGTGACCTTCATCTTCAACGGCGATGAAGAGGTGGGATCGCCCGAATCCCGCAGCGCCATTCTGGCCGAGGCTGCGCGCCATGATGTGGCGCTGATCCTGGAGCCGGGAAGGCCGGGGCCGGCTCTGACCGTCGGGCGCAAGGGCGTCGGCGTCTTCCGCATCGCCGTCGACGGGCGCGAGGCGCATTCGGGCGCCGAGCCCGAGAACGGCATCAATTCGATCGTCGAGGCGGCGCATAAGGTGCTTGCCATCCAGGCCCTGAACGACTGGGAACGCGGCACCGTCATCACCCCCGGCACCATCGAGGGCGGCACCGCGCCGCATGTCGTGCCGGGCCGCACGGTGATCGGCGTAGACTGCCGTGTCACCGATGCCGCCGAGCAGGCCCGCATCGAGGCGGCGATGGCCCGTATTGCCGCCGGATGCAGCGTGCCCGGCACCACCGCGCGGCTGACGGGCGGCTTTCACCGCCCGCCGATGGAGCAGGTGGGCAATGTCGCCCGCCATATCGCCCGCATCCGCGCCATCGCGGCGGATCAGGGCTATCCGCTGGCCACCGCCGAGGCCGGCGGCGCCTCGGACGGCAACCTGACCGCGGCAGCGGGCCTGCCGACCATCGACGGGCTGGGCACCCATGGCGGGCGGGCGCACAGCCCCGACGAATGGGTCGAGTCCGAAAGCCTGGTCCGCAAGACGGCGATCCTTGCCGCCTATCTGGCGAGCCTCGCCGAGGATCCCATTCCCGGGGTGCGGGGATGAGCGCGGCGATGCGCATGGCCGGGCGCCGGGTGCTGATCACGGGCGCGAGCGCGGGCCTTGGCCTCGCCTGTGCGCAGCGGCTTGGCCGGGCCGGGGCGCGGGTGGCGATCTGCGGACGCAATGCCGGCCGGCTGGCTGCGGCACGCGCCTCGATCATCGCGGCCGGAGCGCCCGAGGTTCTGGCGCAGCAGGCCGACCTTGCCGATGCGGCCGCCGTCGGGCGGCTGGTGCCAGAGACCGTCGCGGCCTTCGGCGGGCTCGACGGTCTTGTCGTCAATTCGGGCCACATCGCCTATGGCGGGCTTGAAGATCTGGAGGATGCCGAATGGCAGGCGGCCTGCGATCTCTTGCTGATGAGCGCGGTGCGTCTGTCGCGGGCGGCCATCGCCCCCATCGCGGCGGCGGGCGGCGGCGATATCGTCTTTCTGACCAGTGCGACGTTGCAGCAGGCCTCTCCACATCTGATCCTGTCGAGCGTCTTTCGCTCCGGGGTGGCGGCGCTGGCGAAAAGCCTGTCGCATGAGGTGGCGGGCCGCGGCATCCGGGTCAACACCGTGGCGCCGGGCTATTTCGACACCGGACGTGTGCGCGCCCGTATCGACGCCATGGTCGACGAACAGGGCATCGACCGCGATCAGGCCGGACAGGCCGTCGCCGGCGGCGTGCCGATGGGCCGGGTCGGCGCGGCGGCAGAGCTGGCGGAGGTCGTGGCCTTCGTGATGGAAGGGCTGGCGCCCTTCCTCAACGGCGCCAGCATCGCCGTCGACGGCGGCGCGGGGCGGACGATCTTCTGAGCGTTCCCCGGCCGCGCCTCAGGTCTTGACGCCGGTGTGGGTCAGGGCGTGCTGCAAATGCTCGCGCAGTTGCGTCGCCGCACCCTCGCGGTCGCCGGCGGCAATCGCCTCGATGATCGACAGGTGTTCGCGGCACCATTCCCGCACCCGGCGCCGGTCGACATAGGTGCCGAACTCAAGCAGCTTGCGCAGCCGGTTCTGTTGCTGCACCGCCTGGGTGAAGAAGATGTTGCCGGAAAAATCGGCGATCATCTCATGGAACTCGGAATCGGTGCTGAACAGCTGTGCCGGGTCGATCTTGTGGATGTCGGGATAACCACCACCCGTGGCTGATCGCCACTTGCTCTCTCACCCTCTCACTTTGTCAAGACAAGCACTCAGATCCCCTCCGGCTGCATTCGCTGCACTACTTCCATTGTCCCCAATCTAGGACCCACACTAGTACTGTCTTGTCAT
>JAATGA010000290.1 GCA_015654855.1 Rhodobacterales bacterium | reverse complement strand
CGCGACGCCCTTGGTCAGCGGGGTGACGATGGCCCCGGTCAGCGTATGGGCGGGCGCCACCAAATGCGCGAAGTTCAGCGTTTCGGCCGCGGCAGGCGCGGCCAGACATGCGGCGACGGCTAGCCGGCGCGTTCTGTGTCGTATTCCATGAAACAGACATCGACCGAGGTCCGGTTGAAGATCGCCTCCGCCGCGAAGCCGTAGCCACCCCCGGCCACGAAGGACGACCGGAAATCCCCCCGGCACATGTGCATTCCGATCACCGGATCGGCGGGGCGGTCCCTGATCGCCTGTTCCGCCATCCAGGCGTATCTCCTCACCATCTCGTCCGGGTCCTGACCCATGGCGCGACGGATCCCGCGCTGCTTTGGATCGTCCGGACAGGCGAAGAAGATGTCTTCGAGTTGCAGATAGCGGCAGCCCGCGTCGTGGAAGGCCCGCACCGTCTTGCGCCAGGTCCGCGCGATGTCGTGGAACAGAAGCTCCGGGTCGCGACGGGGGGCGTATTCGATGTTCTCCGGCTCTATCCGATAATGGCAGGCCGGGGGGATGGAAATCCTGGCGATCCCGCCCCCGGGCTTCACCAGGCCTTGCAGAAAGATGAAATACCGCAGCATCGGGTGGTCGGCGGGAAAGCCGGTCGGGCCGGTCGGATGCGCCTCGACCGGCGCGGGGCCTTGTGTTCGGTCTGAAACGGCAGACTGCGGGTCGAGGGCTTCATGCAGAGGTCCGTCAGCATCCCCATGAAGTCGTAATGTCGGAACGTCCGCCGCACCTCGCCATCGGTGAAGATCTTCAGGCCCGCCTGCTTTTGCAGGGCGAGCAGGTCGCGGACGGCCATATCCTCGACCAGCGTCAGTTCGGTGTCGGAGAAGCTACGCGCGCAGGTCGCGCACCGTTTCAGGCTGCGGAAGCCGGCCGACATGATCGGCCCGATGCGGGTCGCGGCGGCGTGGTTCGGTTTCGGTCGTCATCCTGACATATCCTCCGGGCGACCTTGGGGCACCGGGGCCGGCAATGCGACAGACGCCCCGCGCATCCGTGCGCCGCAGTGTATCCGGGCGGTGCGCGGGCTGCGCATCGCGGCGCCGCCCCTTCGCTTTGCGTCGGGGGCCGTTACTTGCGGAATTTGTCGAGGCTGACGATCTCGGCGTCGCGGGTCGCGGGCGGTTCCTCGGGGCTTTCTTCCTCGGGCTCCTCATCCTCATCGTCGTCGTCGGAATGGGATTCGAACCGCAGTCCGAATTCGACCGAGGGGTCGACGAAGGTGCGCACCGCGTCGAAGGGGATCACCAGCGGTTCTGGCTGGTTGCCGAAGTTCAGCGTGACCGAGAATCCCTCGTCGGTGACGGTCAGATTGTCGAACCAATGTTGCAGCACGACCGTCATCTCTTCGGGATAGCGGCTGTGCAGCCAGTCGGCGATCGCCACCCCTTCGGCGGTGGTGTCGAAGGTGATGAAGAAATGATGGTTTCCCGGCAGGCCGTTTTCGGCCACATCGGTCAGAACGGTCTGGATCAGGCCGCGCATCGCCCGGTGCATGAGGTTGCCGTAGTCGATGGACCTCGCCATTCCCGATCCTTCCCTTCGTTCCGGGCCAGCATAGGGAATTTGCCCCCGAAGGAAAGGGGGCAATGCCCGCCCGCCGCGCCTCAGCCAACGAGGAGGGGGGCCAGCCCGGCCGCCGCTGCCAGGGCCAGAACCACCGGCGGCGGCACCCGCCGCCAGAGCAGCAGTCCGGCGGCCAGCGCGATGATCAGCGCCATGGGGCGCAGGCTTGACGGCTCGGGCAGGATCAGCCGCACGGGGCCCATATGTGCCGTCTCCACCCGCGCGAAAAGGACATGCGCTGCGAACCAGACCGACAGGTTGGCGATCACCCCTGCCACCGCCGCCGTCAGCCCCGCCAGCGCCCCGGACAGCCGCCGCGCCCCGGTGATCCGCGCCAGCCACGGCCCTCCGGCGAAAACGAACAGGAACGAGGGCACGAAGCTTGCCCAAAGGGCCACCGCCGCCCCGGCCAGCGCCATGGGCCAGCCCCCCGCGCCGTGGCCGGCCATATAGCCCACGAATTCGGTGACCAGGATCAGCGGCCCCGGCGTCGTCTCGGCCAGGCCCAGCCCGTCGATCATCTGCGGCAGGGTCAGCCAGCCGTGGCGCGTGACCACCTCGGCCGCCATCGAGGTCAGCACCGCATAGGCGCCCCCGAAGGTGACGAGCGCGAGCCAGGCGAAATAGCCGCCGATCCGCGCCAGGATCGCCGGCCCCGCCGCCTGGACCGCGGCCAGCGGTGCGAGCCAGATCGCGGTCCATAGCAGCGCGTTCCGCAGGCTGCGCCGCCCGTCGGCGCGCGGCGGGGCGGGGCGATCCGTCACCCGCGCCGGCGCGGTAAGTGCCCCCCACAATGCCGCCGACCCGATCACCAGTGGAAAGGGCACGGCCAGCACGAACAGCGCCAGAAAGGCCGCGGCCGCGATGGCCGCGTCGCCCGGCCCCCGCAGCGCGCGCCGCGACAGGCGGAACAGCGCCTGCCCCACCACCGCCAGAACCGCGGCTTGCACCCCGAAGAACAGCGCGGCCATCAGCGGCACCTGGCCCGAGGCCGCATAGATCGCCGAAAGCGCCAGCACCACCGCCGCCCCGGGGGCGAGAAACAGCCCGCCCGCGATCAACCCGCCCGCCGTGCCCCCGAGCCGCCATCCGGCCCAGGTGGCAAGCTGCATCGCCTCGGGCCCCGGCAGCAACATGCAGAAGGACAGGGCGGGGGCAAATTCCCGTTCCGCGATCCAGCCGCGCCGGGCGACGAGTTCGTCATGCACCAGCGCGATCTGCGCCGCCGGCCCGCCGAAGGACAAAAGCCCGATGCGGGCGAAGGTGCGGATCAGGTCCGACAGCGGAACCTGCGCGGATGCGACAGGGGGTTCGGGGGTGGCTGGGATCACGGGTGTCCTCCGGTGTTGCCGGGGGATGCCCGCGGAATGTGACATGGCTGTGAAGACCGGGGGTGCCGGGCCGGCCCGCGACGGGCGGGCACCGCCAGAGCGTCTCGGACAAACATCGCGACGCCTGCCCGCAAGATCCGCCCGAGCGGTCGACGCCATGCCGCCGTGCCTGCCTGTTGAGGGCACACGACTCCATGCACATGGACGGCCCCGAGGCAATGCACGGGGCCGATTGGGGATGCCGGCGCACGCCTCGCCCGTGCGGACGGCCCGCAAGCCCCGCCCGGTCAGACCAGCATCTCTTTCGTCGCCGACAGGTTCAACTCGGGATAATCGCGCTCGATCCGGTCGATGTCCCATTTCAGCCGGGTCAGGTAAACGGTGTCGCCATCGTTGTCATGGGCGATATGCCCCTTGTTGACGTTGATGAAGCGGTCGATCTCGTCCTTCGGACCCGAGACCCAGCGGGCCGAGGTGAACTGCGACGGCTCGAACCGGACGGGCAGGGAGTATTCCTGCTCGATGCGGCTCGCCAGCACCTCGAATTGCAGCGCGCCCACGACGCCGACGATGAAGCCCGAGCCGATCATCGGCTTGAAGACCTTGGCCGCACCTTCCTCGGCGAATTGCATCAGCGCCTTTTCCAGGTGCTTGGCCTTCATCGGGTCGGTCGCGCGAATGCCTTGCAGCAGTTCGGGCGCGAAGCTGGGGATGCCGGTGAAATGCAGCGCCTCGCCTTCGGTCAGCGCATCGCCGATGCGCAACTGCCCGTGGTTCGGAATGCCGATGATGTCGCCGCCCCAGGCCTCTTCCGCGAGTTCGCGGTCGGCGGCGAGGAACAGGACCGGGTTCGACACCGCCATCGGCTTTTTCGACCGGACGTGCAGCAGCTTCATGCCCCGTTCGAAATGCCCCGAGGCCAGGCGGACGAAGGCCACGCGGTCGCGGTGCTTCGGGTCCATATTGGCCTGAACCTTGAAGACGAAGCCGGTCACCGCCTTTTCGCCGGGGTCGATCTCGCGCTCGGCGGCGCGTTGCGGCTGCGGTTCGGGGCCGAATTCGCCCATGCCGTCCATCAGATCCTTCACGCCGAAGGAGTTGATGGCCGAGCCGAACCAGATCGGGGTCATATGTCCCTCAAGGAAGGACTGCCTGTCGAAGGCGGGCAGCAGTTCGCGGGCCATCTCCAGGTCTTCGCGCAGTTTCGCCAGCAGGTCGGCGGGCACATGCTCGGCCAGTTTCGGATCGTCCAGCCCGGTGATCCTGATCGATTCCGCCACCTTGTTGCGGTCGGCGCGGTCCATGATCTCCAGCCGGTCGTGCAGCAGGTCGTAGGCGCCGACGAAATCGCGCCCCATGCCGATGGGCCAGGAGGCGGGAACCACGTCGATGGCCAGGTTCTGCTGGATCTCGTCGATGATCTCGAATGTGTCGCGGGATTCGCGGTCCATCTTGTTGCAGAAGGTCAGGATCGGCAGATCGCGCAGCCGGCAGACCTCGAACAGCTTCTGCGTCTGGGATTCGACGCCCTTGGCACCGTCGATGACCATGATCGCGGCATCGACGGCCGTCAGCGTGCGATAGGTATCCTCGGAGAAATCCGAGTGGCCGGGGGTGTCGACCAGGTTGAACCGCCAGTCGCGGAAATCGAAGGACATCGCCGAGGCGGAGACCGAGATCCCGCGCTCCTGCTCCATCTTCATGAAGTCCGAGCGCGTGCGCCGCGCCTCGCCCTTGGCGCGGACCTGGCCCGCCATCTGGATCGCGCCGCCGAACAGCAGGAACTTTTCGGTCAGCGTGGTCTTGCCGGCGTCCGGGTGCGAGATGATCGCGAAGGTCCGGCGGCGGGCGATTTCGGGCGGAAGGGTGGGGCTGTTGGACAACATGGCGCGGCTTTAGCCGATATCGCCGCCCCGGTAAACGCCCGTCGCGGGGGGATGGCCCGGTGCTGCCGTTGATCGGAGTCGAGTCGGGAAAGGATCGCATGACCGACAGAGGCTGACCCGCGGCGCGGGCCTGACCGTCGAGGGCGGCCCTGGCCAAGGGAGCCGGGCGGCGATGCCGCGCGGGGCGGTATCAGGATCAACATGCCGGCTCGCGGGCCGGAGCGGGGGAACCGCCCCGGCCGCTTTATCGGCTCAGCGCATCAGCGCGTCGAGCAGGCCGATGACCGCCACGATCTTCAGCGTATCGCTGTCGATGCGGACCAGGTGGTTGTCGACCACGCGGTACTCCTGCCAGCGCGGCAGACGCGGCAGGCGGCTGTTCTGCGCCTGGCGGAAGGGTTTGGCGTTGCGCGCCCGATCGCCGATATGCGGCGCACGGTTATCCGCCTGCGGCGAACGGTGGTTCTGCGCCTGGTGCTGGCCGGGTTTTTGCCCCTGGCCCTGCGGCCCTTTGCCGGGCTGGTTCTGCCCCTGCTGCCGGCCATTTTGCGGCTCGGCGCGGCAGGGGGCGCCGTTGCCGTCGCGGCCGTTCTGGCATTGCTGCTGGGGGCGCGGCCCGCCTTGCTGGGCCATGGCGGCGGGGGCGCCGGCGAGGCCGATGGCCGTGACGCAGGCGATGGCGATCAGACGGTTCATTCTTCTGTCCTTGGATGGCTGCACGATCTTGTATGAAACGCCAGGTCCGGCTTCCGGGTTCCTTCGGCGCGAGGGGCCTGACCCTCATCCCGCAATACGTCGCAAGGGGCGGATTCCGTCGGCGGCGATCAGGGGGGCGATCAGAACGACAGGCGCATGATCGCCCGGGCAGCGGCCCCGTCCGCCGCATCCGAACCTTGCTGAACCGTCACCAGAAACGCCGCGCCGTCCCGCGCCACCGCGACGATCCCTTGCGCAAGGCTCATGGCCGAGCCGCGCCGATAGCCCGCGCCATCGGCGAAATAAGGGAAGTGATAGACCACCTCGCCCCCCGCGCCGGGGTCGCCGTATCGCGCCTCGGCGAGGGCGTCGTCGCGCCCGTCATGGTCTAGGTCGGCGATCCAGGCCCGGACGGCGCGCGGCGCGCCCAGGTCCTGCGACAGGCCGAACGCCTGTAAATCCGCCGCCACCGCGGCCGGAATCGCGTCCTCGGCCGCCTCGGGCACCGGCAAGGCGGTTGGTGGCAATTCGGCGGACAGGGGGGCGGAGGCGGATGCCGGCAGCGCGGCGGCGGGGCGGTTCGCCTCCGCCGGCGCGGAAGCGGCGGGCGGACGGGCGACATGGGGATGCGGCGGGTTCGGCGCGAAAAGCCCGACCGTCAGGGTCGCGAGGGCGGTCAGGATTCGGGTCATCGAACGCTCCGTCATGGTCGTGCCGGGCATATTCGCGCCGGGCATACGGGGCCTGTGTGGCCGCTGGAGCCGATCCCGTCGCGTGGCGGGCCGGCGCCCGACTGGTAGCAATGACCATGCCCGGCCCGCAACCGCAGGGAGAGGTGCGGGCACGACGACGGGCGTCAACTTGCCGTTACGGCAACCCCGTCCGGCGACTTTTCGCCGGCGGGGTCAGGGCGCCCCGCCGCGCGACAGCGGCTTATCGGTCGCCTTTGCCGCGCGGGCGGCGCAGAATCGCCCCGGTTCCGATGCTGTCGAGCAATTGCCGCCCGGCCTCGGTGCCGAAATGCTGGACCTGGGCGAGGCCGGGGAAGCGGGTCTTGACCTCTTCGGCGAGTTCGGGGGGCAGGCGGTTCAGCGTCGCCTCGTTGACCATCAGGCTTTCGGCGGGAACACCCTCGGCATAGATGATCTCGTGGCGGTCGAAGACCAGGCTGAAGTAGTCGGCGAACCCGCCCTCGCGCAGAAACACATGCTCGCCGTCGACCAGGTGCCGGGCCTGAACCAGCAGTTCGGCGGTGGCGAGGCCGGGCTGGCGGCGGCGCTGATACAGGAACATCCGGTGATGCTGGCTGACGATCAGGTCGCCTGCATTGCCCATGGTGCCGGCGGGAATGACGACCGGAGCAAAGGCGCCGACCGCGCGCAATGTCGCCTGGCCGATCCAGCGCACCGGTTGTGGTCCGTGATCGCGGGTCAGCACCCGGTCGCCGCGCGTCAGCGTCTCGATCGGGCGCTGCTCGCCGCCGGCCATGGCGATCATCGTGCCGCGCGCGAAGGACACACAGATCAGATCGGCCAGCCGTACCGCCTCGGGCGGGTCGTCGACGGCCAGCAGGGTATAGTCGATGCGGGGTCCGACCGGCGACAGCGGCAGGGCGAAAAGCGCGCCCCCGGTTTCCAGCGCCAGAAGCTCGACCTTGTCGCCATCCGGCCCCATCAGCGCATAGCTCGCCAGCAGCCGGACCGCCGCGCCGGGGGTGCCGGTGGGGCTGCCCACGGCCACGACCTCGCTCCGCCCGTCGTCGGTGCGGATCAGCGAGAGCTGCGCGCCGGTCGCCTGGGGGTCGAGCTGGTAGACATCGCCCGGCAGAACCTCGTCGGGCCGTCCGAGGCCGTCGCCTAGGTTGACGCCGTGGCTGACGAAGATGTCGTTCGCGGGGAAAACCCGGCAGGATTGCACCGGCGACGGGGTGGTCATGCTGATCCTCATCTGCGCGATCCGGCTTCCACCGATCCGCCTTTGCGATCCGCCCCCGCGTCTGATGCAGATAGCAGCCCCGACGGGGGCGGGTCAATCGCCCGGGGCATTTCAGGGCCAGGTCGTTTGACGGTCAGGCGCGCGACCGCGCCCGGCATTGGCCTTTGCCGGTGCGGCTGTTAGCCTCGCCACCGAAAGCGCGGCCCGCGACGGGCTGCCCGAAAGGCAGAGGAGACCGGACATGGATCTGGGAATCAGGGGAAAGCGCGCGCTCGTCTGCGCCTCGTCGAAGGGGCTGGGGCGGGGCTGCGCCGAGGCGCTGGCGGCGGCCGGGGTCGATCTGGTGCTGAACGCGCGCGGGTCCGAGGCTTTGGCCGCGACGGCGGCGGCGATCCGCGCGGGCCATGGGGTCGAGGTCGTGGCCGTCGCCGCCGACATCACCACCGAAGAGGGCCGGGCGAAGGTTCTGGCGGCGGCGGGCCAGGTCGACATCCTGGTCACCAATGCCGGCGGCCCGCCCCCGGGTCTGTGGTCGGACTGGAGCCGGGATGATTTCATCCGCGCGCTCGATGCGAATATGCTGACGCCGATCGCGCTGATGCAGGCGGCCTTGCCGGGGATGATGGATCGCGGCTGGGGACGGGTGGTCAATATCACCTCGCAATCGGTCAAGGCGCCGATTCCGGCGCTTGGCCTGTCGAACGCGGCGCGCACCGGGCTGACCGGCTTTGTCGCGGGCACGGCGCGGCAGGTGGCGGCAAAGGGCGTGACGATCAACAACCTGCTGCCGGGGATCCACGACACCGACCGGGCCGATGCGCTGGACCGGGGCGCGGCCAAGGGCCAGGGGCTGAGCCTCGACGAGGCGCGGCGCGCGCGCGAGGCGACGATTCCGGCCCGACGCTACGGCACGGCGGCAGAGTTCGGGGCGACCTGCGCGTTTTTGTGCTCGGTCCATGCGGGCTTTATCGTCGGGCAGAATATCCTGCTGGACGGCGGGGCGACGAACGCGACGATCTGACCGCGCCGCCGGTTGGCGGTGCACTGTGGCTGACAACGCGAGGCGGGGCGGGGGTCTGCCCTCCTCCCGCCCGCCGGAGGGGGCTGCCTGGCCCGTCCGCATCTCTCCCGGGAGTATTCTCGTCGAGACGGACAGTGAAAAGCCGCCCGGAATCGCGACGGGGGCCGGCCGTGG
>JAATGA010000131.1 GCA_015654855.1 Rhodobacterales bacterium | reverse complement strand
TGCGGCATCGTCACCGGCTGCCAGTCGAAGGCCGCGAAACCGATCGCCAGAAGGCAGGGGCCGAGCATCCACGGGTTGGGGATGAACGTCCTCTGGCCGATCTTGGCCACCAATAGCCCCCCCAGGACATAGGCCCCCATCAGCGCCAGCGAGACCGTATCGGGCAGGCTCAGGTGGCTAAGGCTCAGGGCTGGAGGCAGCACATGGCCGGGTGCTGCCGAGAGGACCATCGTCGGGTAAATGATCACGATCACGATCATCCGGATGGTCTGCGAGAGCACCACATCCGGTTCCGAGGCCCCGGCGCGCTGCGCCTGCACCGCCATGAGGACCACGCCCCCGGGAATGGCACAGAAGAAGGCGGTGCGGATATCCGTTCCGGCGATGCGGGTGAACAGCCGTACGCCGACCAGCCCCGCCGCCAGTGTCAGCACCCCGCACAGCGTGATCAGGGGCAGGTAGCGCAGCACCATCAGCAGGATATCGGAGGAAAAGCTTTGCCCGAGCGTCAGGCCGAGTACGATCAGCGCGAAGGGGCGCAGCCGGGTGACATGGCGCCCGGCGCGCACGCCCGCGAAGGCCAGAACCGCGCTGATGAACAGCGCGCCGGTCAACCAGGCAAGCGGCACCGAAAGGCGGCTGGCGATCCAGCCGCCGCCCGCCGCCGCTGCCAGCACCAACGCCGCCCCGCCCGCGGCGCGCAGCCGGGCCGCCGACGTCGTGCCCCGGGCCGACGTGTCCGCAGCCCGGTCCGGGCTACGCTTCGCGGCAGGGACGATGGGCGCGGACCCGTCGTTCATGCGCCGATCTGTGACGCAGTTTCGTCGAGAGCGCGGGTCAGGCGCGCAAACATCTCGCGCACTTCGTCGGCAGTGATGACCTGCGGCGGCGACAGCGCCACCCGATTGCCGATGATGCGCGTGATCAGCCCGTTCGCCATGGCGCGGTCCTCAAAAATGGCCATCACCCTCAGGGCCGGGTCGTGCATCGCCTTGGTCGCCTTGTCGGCGACGATCTCGACCGCGCCGATCAGGCCGATACCGGTCGAATCGCCCACCAGCGGGTGATCGCGCAGTACCTCGAACCCGGCGAGGAACAAAGGCTCCACGGCCTTGACGTGGCCGACGAGATCCATTTCTTCGTAGATCTTCAGCACCTCGAGCGCCACCGCCGCCGCGACCGGATGGCCCGCATAGGTGAAGCCGTGGGTGAACCCGCCCAGACGGTCGCTCTGCACCATCATCTGTTCCCAGACCTTGTCGGAGATGATGACCGCCGAGATCGGCTGCATCGCGCCCGAGAGCGCCTTGGCGCAGGTCATCAGGTCGGGCTTCATGCCGAAGGTCTGGCTGCCCCACATCTCGCCGGTGCGGGCAAAGCCGCAGATCACCTCGTCGGCGACGAGAAGGATGTCGTATTTGTTCAGGACGGCCTGAACCTTCTCATAATAGCCCTTGGGCGGCAGGATGGCTCCGCCCGAGCCAAGCATCGGCTCGGCCCAGAAGGCGGCGATGGTCTCGGGCCCTTCGGCGAGGATCATCTCCTCGAGTTCTTTGGCCAGACGGGTGGAATACGCCTCCTCGCTCTCGCCCGGCAGGCCGTTGCGGTAGTAATAGGGCATCGCGGTGTAGAGGAAGCCTTCGAATGGCAGACCGTAGCCGTTGTGGAACCTCGGCTTGCCAGTCAGACAAGACGTCATCGCTGTGGTACCGTGATAGCTCTGCTCGCGCGAGATGATCTTGCGTCGCTGCGGCTGATCCTTGGCGTTCCAGTAGTACCAGACGAGCTTGATCGCCGTGTCGTTCGCCTCGGAGCCAGAGCATTGCAGCAGGATATGCTCGAATCCCTCCGGCGCGATCGCGGCGAGTTTGGCCGACAGATCCGCAGCCGGTGCATTCGTCGCGCCGCGGAAAATGTGGTAGAAGCCGATCTCTTCGAGCATCTTGCGCGCCACCTCGGCGACCCGGGCATTGCCGAAGCCGAGCGAGGCGCACCACAGGCCGGCGGCGGCCTCAAGGTAGCGGTTGCCCTCATCGTCGATGACGTAGATCCCGTCGCCGCGCTCGATGATGAAGGGCTTCGCCTCGGGCTGCTTGCGCAGATTCACATGGGGGTGAACGACGTGCTTGGCATCCTCTGCGCGGATGCTGTTGGCCGAGATCTGGTTCATCGCGGGCTCCTGTTGAAGTTATTCTATTAAGTAGAATATGATTATGCAGAATAGAATTGCATGCGAGTTGCCGGGTTACAAGCTCGAACTTGCGCTATGCGCAGACGGTTCGGTTCGGGGCGGGGACGGCATCAGGCGCTGGCAGGGCTCGCTGTGCCGGGCGTGGCGCGGCAGTTGTCACCCAAGTTCGGCATCATTGGCATCGGTCTTGTTCGGCATCATGTCGAGCGCGGCTTTTGCATGTCTTGCATCGATGCAGATCGCAGTAAGCCCTTCGGCGCTCAGGGTGTGGAAGAACCACACCGACGGCGGGCCGGTTTCGAACACGACCCGCTTTGCCAATGGTGCGCGCCGCCGCGGAACTGCAGCAATTGCCGCAGGATCCGAGGCGCATTTGCCGCGCCAGACCCCTTGGCCACCCGGCGCACGGAAATCGCCGTCTCGTTCAGGGATACGTCCAGACCGATATAAGTCACACATGGTTGTTCTCCATTCGATGTCTGGGCCCGGTGTCCATCGTGAGCCCTTATCTGCATCCTATCGGGGAACAACCACCACCTGCCCAGAACCGGTTGACATGTCCGGTCGGGCGACTCGCTCCCGCCACATTACCCCATGTGGCAAAGCTCGCTGCTATGCTACAGTTCCGCGAGTACCGGGGGGCCGACGTGGTCGGTTTCATTGAGGGGGTTCACCCGTCGAACTTGACCAGATCCTTAAAGATCAGGTGACCCCAGCTTTCACCACGCGCCTGAACCAAAAGCCCGCCTTCCGAAAGCCCGCCCAGTTTGACGGGCGCAAATCCGAGATTTTCCGCGAGCGCACCAATCTCCGCTGCGGCACCGTCATCATCGCTCGCCAGAAACACGACCCTCTTCCCTCCATGCACCGCCGGATCCTGGGCAAGCACTGCTGCGACCAGATGGTTGAAGCCCTTGACCAGACGCCCACCCGTGAACGCCTGCGCGACGACCCTGGAGGAAGGCAGTCCTCCCAGTTCATCAGGGGGTACGTTGGTATTGGTCACATCGACGATGATCTTTCCTTGCCAACTGGGCAGCGCCTTCGCCACATCCGAGTGTGCCTCGAAACGGACAGCCAGAATGAGGATGTCAGCCTTGACGGCGTCCGCCAGGGTTCTGGGAATGATCGTGGGTCCGATTGCG
>JAATGA010000177.1 GCA_015654855.1 Rhodobacterales bacterium | reverse complement strand
CGTAGCCGTGCCACCAGTCGGCGTCGATGTCGCCGCAGCGGCCCTCGAAGAGCAGCGCGCCGCTGGCATCAAAGAGGCGGAACTCCATCGGCAGAGCGTCGCCCTGGTCCGGGGTGCCGCGGGTCGGGGTGCCGTCGGCGGCTTCGCCCAGGCCGAGGCAGTTGCCCCAATGGTCGGTGGTGATGATCCAGCGCATCTCAATATCCTTTCCGGTGAAGCTGGAGGGGAAGGCGCCCGCCCTGTCGGCGGGCTGCCGGTGTGGGGAAGGGGGCGGATTATGCCGACACCCCGCGCTGCTGCCGGGAAGCGAGGCACTTGCTGGCCGTGGCGTGATGCTCGGCGCTCAGCTCGATTCCCAGCCAGTCGCGTCCGAGGGATTGCGCCGCCGCCAGCGTCGAGCCCGAGCCGCAGAACGGGTCGAAGACCAGATCGCCCGGCCGCGAGAAGGCCCGGATCAGCGGCATCAGCGCCTCGACCGGCTTCTGTGTCGGATGCAGTTTGTTGCCGGTATAGGGAAAGTCGATCACGTCCGGGATCGGATCCTCGGGGCGGACGACATTGCCCTTGTCCCCCAGAACACTCGAGAAGCACCGGACCTACGGCCCCGTCTACCGGAAGCTGGGCGGCAGGGTCGTTTACGATGTCGTGGATCTGCAGACCTGGGCAGACAAAGGCCTGCGCGCGTCAACGTCCGACTTCGGCAAAGGCACCGTCTATCCGGCCAAACGCAGGACAGAAAAGGTATAACCTCTGGCATGAAATGACAGCCCGTGGTTCAGCACAGCTCTGAACCACGGAGCAGCCCTTCTGCCTTTGCTTGCAGAGCTACGACAAGGGGGGCTCCCCTCGCTGAAACACGGGCATATTCGCTAGCTGAACGCGCTCCATCCGCCCGCGGTCTCGGACCCGTCATCTCTGACGACGCGGTCGTAGTAGTCGCGTTCTTCAAGGCTGAAGTCGGCATCAAGCGCCTTCTCGACCACGCGCGCTTGGGCATAGAGACCGTCGGCGAGGCTCTTGGGGGCGTGGCGGGCAGAGAGATCCGAGATCCTCTTCGCGAACTGCTGGATCTGCTTCATCGTCCGCCCAACGGGCGGCTTACCGAAACCGAGATCGAACAGCAGCCCGCGCAGCGCTTCGACATCGAAGTCCTCGGCGAAGCGCGCGTCACCATGCCTGAATGCGAATTCGTGCGTCACGCGCCTGTCCATGAACACCGGCACCACATCGTAAAGTGGCGCCAGCAGGACCGTCCGTCCGCGGTAGAGAAGCGATGTGTTCTTGCCGTGGTTGTCCGTGTTGCCCACGAGCAGGTTGAAGAGCGTCTGCGCCAGAAAGTCCCGCCTCAAGAGGGCGGGCACCGTCGTCCGTGCCGCGATGACATCCACGGCGGCGGCCGAGAAGCGGCGATGCGGATCCACGGCGTCGCGTTCGTATTTGAGGCTCGGCGGCAGACCCAGCGCCTGGCAGAAGTCCTCGGCGTGCCGGCGACGGATGGCCCCTGCCCCGTCCGCGATCTCGATATCGCGGTCGAAGCGCGTCGACAGGAGCGCATTGATCCACAGCCCCTCGACATCGAAGACGAGAGCCCGCGTCTCGGCGGCATCGATCCCGATCTCAGCGGCGATCTGGAGCAGCACCGCTTCCTGGCGCGTGATGTCGGAATCGAAGTTCGGGGATACCTTCAGAATATGCGTTGTCGGCGCGCGCGAGCCATCCCTGGGCAACCAGACCGCACCTTCGAGTACGAGGCAGGCGATCTTGCCCTGGACGCCCGCGACGGGTGACGGGTTGCGCTCGCCCTCGGGCATACGGCGGTGTTGATGCAGCGACAGGACGATCTGCTTGAGCCGGGCTTCCGGGAGCCGCTCGTAATCCTCGGGGAACCTTCCCGGCATCTTGCCGGGCCCCGTGCCCTCGGGGGTGACAGAGATCGCACCCGGGCAGTCTGCCCCCAGATGCCACAAGAGCGCACCAATGTCGCCGCGGTCGAGACCATAGCCATCGAGGACCTGTTCGAGTTGCGGCCCCTCGAACAGGAGGTTTGCGAAATACCCCCTGCAGTCGGCATCGCCGTATGGCTCGGAGATGATCGGCAACGACATTGAGATCCGATGCTCGGGAGCGACGCCGTCAGCATAGGCAAACGACAGGCTCTTGTCCTCGGAGCGGGTCAGCAGGCCCACGGGTGTGTCCCGCCCTTCCATCCATACGTCCATTCTCATGGGCGCGCCTCGGCAAAGAGGTCGATGCCGAGAATGCCGCAGAGCTTGAGATATGTGTCGAGATGCGAGCGACGGTTCCCGCGTTCGATCTTCGAGAGATTCCCGGGATCAATGCCCGCCATCGACGCCAGTTCAAGCTGCGCGATGCCGAGCTGCTCGCGGCGCGAACGGATCATCTCGCCAAGATCGGATGCATCGAGAAGCTGCCGACGGCGCGGTACGTCCTGTTCGTCATCATGTATGCGCCTGTGAGCCATGGCGCGCCTCCCGTCAAAAATTGGTGTCAACGCCAAGAATACTGTGCGATGCGGATCTGAGGCAAGAGAATTGGCGAAAACGCCAATACGGCACGGTGCAATGGCGGGGAAGGCAATAAATTGGCGAAAACGCCAAGAAGAGACAAGAGGCGTATCCCGCTGACACCTCGCTCCCCTCTGGATGCGAAGGGGATATACTCTGCCAATAAGCAGCATACTAATCTGGCCTGGTCGTCACCGCCTGCCCGAAGCTGCGGGCTATGCTCAGTAAGCGCTACAATGACGGATGTCCGAGCGCTGACGCTGGGCATGGATACATGCATGTACGATGCCAACCGGGTGAAAACGTGAAACGACCCGACGAGCTTGCTCTTCGGGTCGCGATACTCACACGGAACAAAACTACGGAACTGGTTACTTACATTGCGGGCAGGATGGCGATGTCGCGGACAGTCGCGCCTTCGATTCTGCCAACCTCTGTGGTGGCACCGGTTTCCAGATTGACTGCGTGGAAGCCCCCTTCCACGACCAGCCAGGCCTCGTTGCCGCCCTTGCCGTCCGAGGCGATGTCGAACCCGGCCTCAGCCGGTTTCACGCCGATCTCACCCACCGCGTTCAGCTTGCCGTCATTCGGCGGATCCTGCAGGACAAGCCAGCCGGCGGCACCATCGATGTTGAACAGCTGGGTCTTCTCGGTTCCTTTATAGGAATTGGTATAGGCGCCCGCGATCACATTCGGCGCAGTGCCGTCGGCATAGGCGTGGCTGCCGTCGGTCGTTACCTCGCCGGTGTCGACCGTCACCCGTAGGCTGGTGCCATCGCTGCCCATGACACGCAGCTTGTCAGCGACCGGGTTGAAATCGACCGTGGCCGAGACACCGTCGGCCAGCTTGGTGGCTAGGGTGCTGACTTTGGTCGCCACGCCGGTCATCGGGTCGATGGTGGCGAGGGTGCCATCGGCAAAGACGCCGTAAAGCATGCCATCCGCCGGGCGCACGTCGATGCCAAGCAGGCGCCCCTCGACGCCAGTGACGGTCACTCCACCGGTGCGGGTCCAGCTGGCGGTATCCAGCCAGTGAAGTTCATTGTCACCCGACAGCCCGATAACAGCGGCGGCCATGGCGGGCGCGGCAAGCGCCGACAGCAACAGGCCGGCGGTAACCGATTTGATCGCATTCATGGAAACGTTCCTTCTTTGGTTGGGGTTTTGCCGGATGCTCCGGCGATGACGGGCCATGTCCGTGCGGGAGGAAGAGACCGCGCGTGACATGGCCCGAACGGGGCCGGACGGCGTCAGCCCTTCGGCAGCAGAACCTTGTCGATGACGTGGATCACGCCGTTCGATTGCACGACATCGGCGATCGTGACCGTGGCGACACCGCCGGTTTCATCGGTCAGGGTGACCATGCCGTCCTTTACCTCGGCGGTGATCTTGCAGCCGCCAAGGGTTTCGATCACATGCTTGCCGCCGTCATCCATGACCATCTTCTGCACATCGGCGGCCATGGCTTTGGCCCCGACGACATGGCAGGTCAGCACTTTGACCAGCATCTCTTTGTTCTCGGACTTCAGAAGTGTCTCGACCGTGCCTGCGGGCAGGGCTTCGAACGCCGCGTTGGTGGGGGCGAACACCGTGAAGGGCCCTTCGCCCTGCAAGGTCTCGGCCAGACCCGCCGCCTGCACCGCCGCAACCAGCGTGGTGTGATCGGCCGAGTTCATTGCGTTTTCGACGATGTTCTTGTCAGCGAACATGGCGGCGCCACCGACCATGGGATTGTCCTGGGCCAGCGCGGCCCCTGCGGTGGCCAGCGCGAAACAGCCCGCGACGAGAGCTTTGGTAAAGGTCTTCATCTGACTTCCTCCCGGAAATGTCGGCCCGTTGATCAGGGACGGAAGAAGTCACGGATGCGGGTTTCGGAAAGTTTCAGCCCCGGGCGTTTTATTTCGCCCCGGGCTGAATTTCCCTTGCGATCAAATGTCCAGCAAATCGCCTACGGCCAGAACCGGGCCTGTTGGCTGTCCCGTCGGAGAACCGCCGGGTGGTTCCAGACTGATTGCCATATGCGCTGCTGTGGTCATCAGTGAACGGATCTGATTGGTAATCTCGACCCGGGTCGAGACGCCCGCCGGGATCACGCCAAGCGAGACCGGGGCCTCGGTGCCACGTGCGATCCACAGCTGGAAGTCGCGCCCCTCGACCGGATCGCCGGTCATATGGGCAAGGCTGACACTGCCGGTGGCGGAATCGTAGAGCACCAGATAGGTCACGCTGCTGCCCTCGGCCGTCAGCGAGGCGGCAAGACGGTCGGTGGACGGGACGGGCTGCATCAGCGGCAGAGCCACCGCCAGCCCGAACGCCAGGGCCGCAGCGCCAGCTACCCCACGCCAGAGCGCGAGGCTCGACCACAAACCGGGCCGGGCAGTGGGCTGGCCGAACAGCCACAGATCCAGCGCCCGTTTGAGGGCGGGCGGCAGATCAACAGGGGCAAAACCCTCTGCCATCGGAGAGAGGCGCTTCTCCCATTCGGTAACAAGCCGGGCAAAGGCGGTATCGGTTTCAACCCGGCGGGCCAGTTCGGCCTGCCGGTCCGCCGGCAACCCGCCCAGCACGAATTCGGCGGCCAGCAGGTCATCGCCGCCTTCGGTGAAATCCTTGTCGATATCGGTGTCGCTCATCTTTGCAGACACTCCTTCAGCCGCATCAGGCTACGCCTGAGCCAGGTTCGCATTGTGTTCAGCGGCACCTCGTGGCGGGTCGCCAGATCGGCGTAGCTGACGCCG
>JAATGA010000423.1 GCA_015654855.1 Rhodobacterales bacterium | reverse complement strand
GCCGCTGTTCGGCGGCCGTTCGATCGACGAAACCCTGGCCGCGATGACAGTGGACGAAAAGGTCGATCTGATCTGCGGGCGCGGCATGTGGCGCACGCGGAACATCGACCGGCTGGGCATCCCCTCGATCCTGCTGACCGACGGCACCTATGGCGTGCGCTATTCCATCGACCAGATCGACCGCGAGGCGGGCAAGGTCGACATCCGCGCCTTCCTGGGTCTGGTGAACCAGAAAACCCGTGGCATGTCCGAGGCGTTCGGGCGCACCAAACCGGCGACCTGCTTTCCGAATGGCAGCGCTTTGGGCTGCTCCTGGGATGTGGATCTGGCCCGCGACATCGGCGAGGCGCTGGCGGCCGAATGTCAGGCCTACGGCGTCAATGTCCTGCTGGGACCGGGGATCAACACCCGACGCACCCCGCTGGCCGGCCGGTCATACGAATATTACTCCGAGGATCCGATCATTAACGCCGACCTTGCGGCGGCGGTGATCGGCGGCTTGCAGGACAATGGCGTCGGCACCACGCTGAAGCATTTCGCCTGCAACAATTCCGAAGTCGAGCGCACCACGATGGACAGCGTGGTGGACGAACGCGCCCTGCGCGAGATCTACCTTTACGGGTTCGAGCGGGCGATCCGCAAATCGAACCCCTGGGCGGTGATGTCCTCTTACAACCGGCTGAACGGCGAACAGGCCTCGCAAAGCCACTGGCTGCTGACCACGGTGCTGCGGGAGGAATGGGGCTGGGATGGCCTTGTCATCACCGACTGGCACGGGGTCAAGGATCTGCTTGCCGCGGTTGAGGCCGGGTCCGACCTCGACATGCCCGAGGCGGTGGTCCGCGTGACCGAACTGCGGGCCGCCGCCCATTCCGGCGATCTGTCGCCCGCAGCACTCGACCGCGCGGCGCGCAATGTGCTGACCCTGGTGGCGAAGGCCAAAGCGGGTGAAAAGCCGGGACCGGCGCTCGACCTCGCGGCGCACCATGCGCTGGCGACGCGGGCGGCGCGGGATTCCATCGTCCTGCTGAAAAACCGCGACGGCATTCTGCCGCTGGCCCCCGGCGCCTCGGTCGCGGTGATCGGTCGCGCGGCGGAGGTGCCGCTGATCCAGGGGTCCGGTTCCGCCACCACCAACCCCTGGCAGGTGGACCGGCCGCTCGACACGATCCGGGCGCTGGCGCCGGGGGCAGTCTTCGCGCCGGGCTATGACGATTTCGGCCATGCCAATCCCGGGCTGATCGAGGATGCGATCTATCAGGCCGAGAAGGTCGATACCGTGCTGGTCTTCGTCCATGCCGAAAGCGGTGAGGATGGCGAAGGGGCGGACCGCAGGACCCTGTCGCTCGCCAGCGGTCAGGACGATCTGGTCAACGCCATGGTTGCCACCGGACGGCAGGTCATCGTCATCGTCGCCTCCCCGGACGCGGTGGTCATGCCCTGGATCGACGGGGTGGACGGAGTTTTCGCCACCTTCTTCGCAGGTCAGGGCATGGGCATGGCGATTGCCGATCTGCTGTTCGGGCTTGCCAGCCCCTCGGGCCGGTTGTCCGCGACCTTCCCGCGCCGGATGACGGATATTCCGGGCTGGATGACCTATCCCGGCGAATATGGTCGGCATGTCTATTCCGAGGGCATCTATGTCGGCTATCGCGGCTATGATCGGCGCGAGGTCGAACCGCTGTTCCCCTTTGGCTTTGGCCTCGGCTACACAACCTTCGCTTTCGAGCGACTGAGCCTGAACCGCTACATGCTGGGGCGCGGCGAGGAACTGACCGTCAATGTCAACCTGCGCAACACCGGCACCCGAGCAGGCAGCGAAGTGGTGCAGATCTACATCCGCCCCGGCAAGACCGAACTGCCGCGCCCGTTGCGCGAGTTGAAGGCATTCGCCAAAGTGACGCTGGAACCGGGCGAGGCGAAAGAGCTGGCCTTCACCCTGACCTCGCGGGACTTTTCCTACTGGCACCCCGGTTTCGGGGATTGGGTTGCCGATGACGGGGAATATGTCATCGAAGCCGGCAGCAACTCCCGCGCGCTCCATCTGGAACAGGCCTTGCGCGTCGCGACCTCGATCGAGCGGCACGGGTTCGTGACGGTGGAAACCCAGCCCCGGATCATCCTCGCCTATCCCCGGGCGCGCGCTGCCTTCCGCGAGTTCCTGCGCGACCGGATGGCGATCACCGAGGAGCAGGCCGACCGGATGCTGGCCTTCTGCGTGACCTCGTTCTTCGGAATCCACACGACGTTGAACTACTTCTTCAAGCAGACCTTCACACGCGAAGATATCCAGGATGTCCTGGACCGCATCAACGCGGAATGAAACGGCATTTCCCCATCCCTGCGGCGTTTTATGCGGGGACCGGGGCGCGGATGGTCTGGCCTTTCGCAAAGCCATCGCGCAGGATCGCAGGGCCGGTCGTCCGGCCCGCGAAACCCCCGTAAGGATGCCCATTGAGCCGCCCGCCTGGCAAGACCACCCGAGCCGAAGCCCGGTCCGCGCCGGTCGCCGCCCCCGCACCGGCCGAACCCGCCAACGAAGCCACCGCGCAGATGCTGGGCCTCGTCGGCCGGCGCATCCGCGAGTTGCGCAAGGCGCGCGATCTGACACTGTCGCAATTGGCCGATCTGTGCGGGATTTCGTCCTCGATGCTCAGCATGGTCGAACGCGGGCTGACCGCACCCTCCATCGCCTCGCTGATGGTCCTGGCCGAGGCACTTGGCAAAACGGCCTCAGAACTGATCGCGGCTCCCTCGTCGGCCTCGGACCTGGTGGTCAGGGGCGCCGATGTCCGCCCGGCAGAGATGAGCGCGAGGGGCGTGCGGCGTGTGATGAAAGAGGACAGGGTCAACGGCGTGACGATCTCGATCAACGAATATGCGCCCGACGGCGACCAGGACGAGCCCGCCCGCGCGCATGAGGGCCATGAATACGGGCTGCTGCTGGAAGGCGAACTGGTGGTCGAGGTCGAGGGCGAGGCCTATCAGCTCGGCTCGGGCGACCTGATCTCTTTCGCCTCGCGACGACCACACCGGATGTGGAACGAAGGCGTCTCGGTTGCGCGTTCAATCTGGGTCGATATCGACCGGAAATAAGATGGCCTGGCCTAAGCCTTGACCTCCATGATCGAGTTATGAACTCACGAGGTCGGCGGCTGCCGGCCATACGGTTGTCGGGATTGCCGAAGCTTCTGTCTTGTCAGGCCGCGCCCCTAGCCTGCGGATATATGTGTGCGCCTGTCATTATGGTTTGCACTTTCAGTCTGGTATGCTCGTGTAAGGCTTCGGCTTGATGGTCCCTTGCCATAGCGTTCATGCGGCGACGCGGGCGGGTTGGATCTGGTACCACGCAGTCTGAGCGGCATCGCCTGAACCGGGCCGACATATCTGCTCCGGCCCGCCGGCTGCGGCCTACCTCACCGCGGATGTTCGGTTGGCGCAAAGCATTCCGTGATCAGCGGATTCCGGTCGTCGGTTCGCCGGGCACCCGCGGGCCGCTGCGATTTGAACTGCGATGCGTGCGTGACGCGCACATTTTCGGCTTGAGTGCAGGTGGTTGCCATCGTAGCCCCCGATCCCGTCTCCGGCCAATCCTAGGGCAATCCGGGTATCCGGCAACGGCGTTACCTGAAGGTCGTCGCGCTTCGGCATCCTCATGAAAGCGTTGGAAATCAGCAGCGCGCCGGGATCCGCTCCCCGGTCCGTCGCGCTGCCGCTATCATCTGTCCTCCGTTCGGAGAAACTCTGATCACTGACAGGCAAAAGACCGGGGGCAGATCGAAGCCATCGCGCCGCCATCAGCCGGAAATCATTGGCAGGCCGAGGCTTTCCCGGAAGGAGGCGCCGTTGTAATCCGCGTGGAACATGCCGCGATTTTGCAGTTCCGGCACCAGGAGGTCCCGGATCGACTCGAGACCCGACGGCAGGACATCAACCATGAGATTGAATCCGTCCGCCGCGCCCGCGGCGTGCCACTCGCGCATGATGTCCGCGACTTCCGAGGCGGTCCCGACCACGCGATGATGGCCACCGCCGTAGTGCAGCAGCAGTTCGCGCACCGTATAGTTCTCTTTAACCGCAAGATTGACGAGCGTGCGCCGGAAGCCGAGCGAGCCCTTGAACTGCTCTTCGGGGATCAGGGCATGGAGCGGGAATT
>JAATGA010000178.1 GCA_015654855.1 Rhodobacterales bacterium | reverse complement strand
TTCGATGCGCTGAACATCCCGCCGGAGCATCCGGCGCGGCAGGAGCATGACACCTTCTTCATGCACCGCGACGACGGTGACGACCGCGCGCCGCATGTGCTGCGCACCCATACCTCGCCGGTGCAGATCCGGTCCATGCAGGCCCAGGGCGCGCCGATCCGCATCATCGCACCGGGCCGGGTCTATCGCATGGATATGGACCAGACCCATACGCCGATGTTCCACCAGGTCGAGGGACTCGCCATCGACCGCGACATCTCGATGGCCAATCTGAAATGGGTGCTGGAGGAATTCTGCCGCGCCTTCTTCGAGGTGCCTTCGGTCGAACTGCGCTTTCGCGCGAGCCACTTCCCCTTCACCGAACCTTCGGCCGAGGTCGATATCCGCTGCTCCTGGGAGGGCGGTCAGCTGAAGATCGGCGAGGGCGACGGCTGGCTGGAGATCCTCGGGTCCGGCATGGTGCATCCCAAGGTGCTGCGCGCCGGCGGGATCGACCCCGATGTCTGGCAGGGCTTTGCCTTCGGCATGGGGATCGACCGGATCGCGATGCTGAAATACGGCATCCCGGACTTGCGGGCCTTCTTCGAGTCGGATCTGCGATGGCTGCGCCACTATGGCTTTGCCGCGCTGGACATGCCGGACCTTGCCAGCGGTTTGTCGCGTTGAGACGAATGCGCCGGGGTCAGCCCCGGCGCGATTCCATCACCGCCTTCAGCACCAGCACCACCAGCGCGATCAGCGTCAGGGTCGAGGCTGCCGCGAAGGCGCCGACGATGTTCAGATCGTTGAACAGCAGGTCGATCTGCAAAGGCAGCGTGTTCGTCTGCCCGCGGATCGACCCCGACACGACCGAGACCCCGCCGAACTCCCCCACCGCGCGTGCGCCACACAGCACCGCGCCGTAAAGCAGCGCCCAACGGATGTTGGGCAGCGTCACCCGGCGGAAGATCTGCCAGCCGGAGGCGCCAAGCGTCACCGCCGCCTGCTCCTGCTCGGACCCCTGCGCCTCCATCAGCGGCAGCACCTCGCGCACCACGAAGGGAGAGGTCACGAACATCGTCACCAGCACGATGCCCGGCAGCGCGAAAAGGATCTGCACGTCATGGGCCAGCAGCCACGGTCCCAGCAGTCCCTGGCGGCCGTAAAGCAGCAGATAGCAGATCCCGGCGATGATGGGCGAGATCGAGAAGGGAATCTCGATCAGCACCAGCAGAGCCTTGCGCCCCGGAAAGCGGAACCGGGCCAAAGCCCAGGCGGCGGCGATGCCGAAGCCTACATTGACCGGCACGGTGATCACCGCGACCAATGCTGTCAGCCAGATCGCATGCAGCGTCCCCGGCTCGGCGATATTGGCGGCGAAGACCGACCAGCCGGCGGCAAAGGCGCGGTGGAAGATATAGACCATCGGCACCACGACGAAGACCGCCGTCAGCAGCAGCGCCAGTCCGATCAGCAGGCGCGGAACCAGGCGGCTTTCGCGCGGGGCCAGCGCGCCGGCGGTGACGTGAGCCGAGGCGGTCATGCCGTTTTCCCCTTATACCGCAGGGCACGGGCCTGGGCCAGGTTCGACACCGCCAGCAGCAGCAGCGCGATCACGAGCAGCGTCATCGCGATGGCGGCAGCGCCGTTGTAATCGTATTCCTCCAGCCGGATCACGGCGAGCAGCGAGGCGATTTCCGTCTTCATCGGCAGGTTGCCGGCGATGAAGACCACCGCGCCGAACTCCCCCAGGGACCGGGCGAAGGACAGGGTGATCCCCACCATATAGGCCGGCAGGATCGCCGGAAAGATCACCCGGCGGAATACCGTGAACGGATGCGCGCCAAGGGTGATCGCTGCCTGTTCGTATTGCGGGTCCAGATCTTCCAGCACCGGCTGGACGGCGCGCACCACGAAGGGGATCGAGGTGAAGGACATCGCCACCGCGACCCCCCAGATGGTGAAGACCACTTTGAACCCCATGGGCTCCAGCAGCGCGCCATACCAGCCGTTTCCGGCGAACAGGGCCGAAAGCGCGAGGCCCGCCACGGCCGTGGGCAGCGCGAAGGGAATGTCCATCAGCGCGTCGAGGATGCGCTTGCCGGGAAAGTCGTAGCGCACCAGCACCCACGCCATCAGCAGCCCGTAGGCCGCGTTGAAGACCGTCGCCATGAACGCCGCCAGCAGCGTCAGTTGCAGCGCGGCCAGCGTTCGGGGCGCCGAGAGGATGGCGAAAAACCGCGCCGGCCCGATCTCCGCCCCTTTCAGGACCAGGGCCACGACCGGCAAAAGGACAATGACGCCGACATAAGTCAGCGTCACGCCCATCGTCAGGCCGAACCCGGGAAGAACCCGCTTCGCCCGGAGGGGCGATGCGGGCGGGGGCGATGCCGTCATTGGTTCACGAACAGCTTGTCGAGGATGCCGCCTTCGGCGAAATGCTCGGCGGTGACTTTGTCCCAGCCGCCGAAGACATCCTCGACGGTGACGAGCTTCACGTCCGGGAAACCGGCGGCGAACTCGGCCTTCACAGCCTCGTCGTTCACCCGGTAGAAGTTTTCGGCCAGGATCTTCTGGCCCTCGGGCGAATAGAGGAAGCCGAGATAGGCTTTCGACACCTCTTCGCTGCCGGCCTTTTTCGCGTTCGCCTCGACCACGGCGACCGGGAACTCGGCCAGAACCGAAAGCGAGGGCGTCACGCGGACGAAGCCCTTGTCGGCATATTGCTTCGCGATGCCGCCGGTTTCCGCTTCAAACGTAATCAGCACGTCGCCGATCTCCTTTTCGGCGAAGGTGGTGGTCGCGGCGCGCCCGCCGGTGTCGAACACCGGGACGTTCGCGAAGAGCTTCTTCACGAAATCCTGTGCTTGGCTCTGATCACCCGAGTATTTCTCCAGCGCGAAGGCATAGGCCGCAAGGTAGGTGTAGCGCGCGTTGCCGCTGGTCTTCGGGTTGGGGAAGACCGACTTCACATCGTCGCGGACCAGATCGTCCCAGTCCTTGATGCCCTTGGGGTTGTCCTTGCGGACCAGAAAGGCGGGCAGCGAGTAATAGGGTGAGGCTTCGTTCGGGAAGGCTGCGCGCCAGTCGGCGTCGAGCAGACCGCCCTTGGCGAGCACGTCGATGTCGGTCACCTGGTTGAAGGTCACGACATCGGCGGGCAGACCCTCCAGAATGGAGCGCGCCTGTTTGGACGAGCCGCCATGGCTTTGGTCGATGGTCACGTCACGGCCGGTATCGGCCTTCCATTTCGCGGCGAAAGCCGGGTTGATCTGCTCGAACAGCTCCCGCGCCACGTCGTAGGAGACGTTCAGGATCTTGTCCTGGGCGAAGGACGGGAAAGCGAGGCCGACCGACAGAACGGCGGCGATAAGCGAGGTTTTCACAGAGAAGACTCCTTGACGGAAGAAAGGGGTTTGGCGGCAGGCGCGGACGCGCCGTCGGAATTAGACTGGCGGGGGAAGATCTGCCCCGCCTCGGGGCGCAGCCGGACGGTCTGACCCTCTGTCAGACCCCGACCGGCGCGGCGCGGCACCTCGACCTCGATGCGACAGTCGGCGGGGCCTTCCAGCCCCAGCCGCAGCAGCGCGCCGGTCGAGACGGCCTCGGCCACGCGCCAGGGGCCGGTCGTATCGGGAACCGGGGTGATCTCGGTCGGGCGCAGGAACAGAGTCGCCGGCCCGTCGGCCATGGCCCGGCGCGGCAGGGCCGAGGGGTCGAGGCCCGGCGCCTCGGCCCGCCCGGCGCGCAGGGTGACCGGCAGTTCGACCGTCAGGCCAAGGAAACGGGCGACGAAGGGCGTCGCGGGATGGTCGTAGATTTCGTCCGGGCGGCCGATCTGTTCGATCCGGCCCGCACCCATCACCACCACGCGGTCGGCAAGCTCGAACGCCTCTTCCTGGTCGTGGGTGACGAAGATCGTGGTGGTGCCAGCGGCATCATGCACCCCGCGCAGCCAGCGGCGCAGGTCGCGGCGCACCTGGGCATCCAGCGCGCCGAAGGGTTCATCCAGCAGCAGAATGCGGGGATCGACCGCCAGCGCCCGGCCAAGCGCCACCCGCTGCCGCTGCCCGCCCGACAGTTCGGCCGGATAACGGTCGCCGAGGGGCGCGATTTGCAGGAAATGCAGCAGTTCCCCGACCCGCGCGGCGATCTGCTTCGGCGCGGGGCGTTCGGCCTTTGGCAGAACGGTCAGGCCGAAGGCGATGTTGTCGCGCACCTTCATATGCGGAAACAGTGCGTAGTGCTGAAAGACAAACCCGATGCGCCGGTCCTGCGCGCGTTTGGCCAGCCAGTCCTCGCCATCCACCGTCAGCGCCCCGGCATCCGGCCAGTCGAGGCCCGCGATGATCTTCAACAGCGTCGTCTTGCCCGAACCCGAGGGGCCGAGCAGCGCCACCAACTCGCCCTTGTCGACGGCCAGGTCGATGCCCCGCAGCACCTCGGTCGCGCCGAAGCGGCGGGTCAGGTGCGCGATGGACATGGTCATGGCGAAAACTCCGACCGTTCAGAGGTCGGAGGATTACGCGGGTGCGGGGGAAAGCTCAAGGAAACGGAACCAGCCATTTCCGGGGCTGGAGAGAATATGATTCCAATGAAAGCGGATATATCAGCGTGGAAATTCTTCCCGGTGCGGAAATCCACCGCCGAATCGAAACACTCTTTCTGTCGCCCCTGCCGGTCAGCTCCGGTTGCGCCGCTCGCCTGCCCCATCCGGCATCAGCGCGGCGGCGGCGCTGTTGTTCGTCGCGGTCACCGGCGGCGGCAGGGGCGTGCCGCGCACCCGTTCGCGCATCAGCGTCATCAGGCCCGATCCGACGATCAACACGATCCCGGCCAGGGTCGGCAGGTCGATATGATCGCCGAAGATCAGATAGCCGAGGATCACCGCCCAGATCATCTGGCTGTATTGCGTGGGTCCCACCCAGGCCGCCGGGGCCAGCGCCGTCGCCCGCATCAGCACTACATTGGCCAGCGCCGCGAGCAGGCCGTAGGCCGCCAGCAGCAGCAATTGCCAGGCCGAGGGCCAGGCGAAGCCGGGCAGCATCGCGAAAAAGCATACGAGGATCCCGCCGAGGATCCCCGCGCCGACCAGCGAGATCTTCTTTTCCGACGGATCCGCGATGCGGAAGGTGATGACCGAAATCGCGCCCCCCAAGCCCGCCAGAACCGCGCCGATATGGCCGACCGACAGGTCCCGGAACCCCGGGCGCAGCACGGCCATCACCCCCACGAAGCCCACCAGCACCGCGAGCCACCGGCGCAGCCCGATCTGCTCATGCAGAAAGAACCGCGACATCACCGTCACGAAGGCGGGCAGCAGGAAGATCAGGCAGAAGGCTTCGGCCATGGGCAACAGGGTGAAGGCGGTGACGCTGCCCATCACCCCGATGGGATAGGAGATGAAGCGCACCAGCCATTGCCCGCGATGGGTCGTGACCAGGATGTCGGTCCAGCGATCCCCCGGCTTGCGCAGGAAAGGCAGGACCAACAGCGCGAAGATCGCGCCGAAAAAGGCCGATTCGTAAGGCGGCAGGCTGCCCTCGATCAACTTGACGCTCGCGTCGCTGA
Source organism: Rhodobacterales bacterium (assembly GCA_015654855.1). GTDB lineage: Bacteria > Pseudomonadota > Alphaproteobacteria > Rhodobacterales > Rhodobacteraceae > JAATGA01. The sequence continues at coordinate 7,082 of JAATGA010000178.1, read as the reverse complement.
ACGAGAACAGCGCGAAGGCGGCAAAGCCCAGAAGAACGCCCGAAACCGCAGGATCGGCCTTTTCGCGGGTCATGGTCACTTCTTGGCGGTGATCCGGTCGATCCAGTCGGCGAAAGCCGTGGCGTAGCCGGTCAGGAAATCGCGCGTGCCCTGGTTGGTCAGCTTGCCATCGGCATCCAGCAAGTCGCCGACATGGCCGATATAGGCCTCGGGCTGCTGCATCACCGGCACGTTCAGGAAGACCAGCGGCTGGCGCAGATGGTGGTTCGCACCGAAGGCCGACAGCCCGCCGGGTGAGACGCTGACGATGGCCCCCGGCTTGCCGTTCCAGACGCTGTGCCCATAGGGGCGCGAGCCCACATCCAGCGCGTTCTTCAGCGCGGCCGGGAAAGAGCGGTTGTATTCCGGCGTCACGAACAGCACCGCCTTCGCCGCCGCGACCTCGCCGCGGAACCGGGTCCAGGCGGCGGGCGGCGTGTCGGTGTCGAGGTCGGGGTTATACAGCGGCAGATCGCCGATCTCGACAATGCCAAGGTCGAGACGCGGCGCGGCAAGCTCGGCCAGTGCCCCGGCGATCGACCGGGTGAAGGCACCCTTGCGCAGGCTGCCGACCAGAACGGCGACTTTCACAGGCATGGAATTCCCTTTCCTCGACAAGCCGCGCGCGACGCATCGGCCGCGCGCGGGGCTTCATATCATGCCGGATCCGGCGCGTCAGGCCAGTTCGGCCAGGGCCGCCGGATCGAAGCCTTTCAGCGCGTCGCCATGGCCGGTCTTGACCTTCGTCACCCAGTCGGGGTTGGCGATCATCGCCCGGCCGACCGCGATCAGGTCGAACTCGTCCCGCTCCATCCGGTCGAGCAATTGCCCGATGCCGGTATGGGTCGAGCTTTCGCCGCCGAATGCCGCCAGGAACTCGCCCGACAACCCGACCGAGCCGACGCTGATCGTGGTGGCCCCGGTCAGTTTCTTGGCCCAGCCGGCGAAATTCAGCCCGGCCTCGCCGTCGAGTTCGGGGAATTCCGGGTCCTGGAACCGGCGTTGCGAGCAATGCAGGATATTGGCGCCGGCCTCGACCAGCGGCAGCAGCCAGTCGGTCATCTCGGCCGGCGTGGTGGCAAGGCGCGCGGCATAGTCCTGCTGTTTCCACTGGCTGACGCGCAGGATGACCGGGAAATCCGGGCCGACCGCGCCGCGCACCGCGCGGACCACCTCGGCCCCGAAGCGGGCACGCTCGCGGATCGTCGGGCCGCCCCAGGCGTCGGTGCGGGTGTTGGTGCCGGGCCAGAAGAATTCGTCGATCAGATAGCCATGCGCGCCATGGATCTCGACCGTGTCGAAGCCGATGCGCCTAGCATCCGCCGCCGCGCGGGCGAAGGCGGCGATCGTGTCGGCAATATCCTCGTCCGACATCGCGTGGCCACGCGGCTCGCCCGGTGCCAGCAGGCCCGAGGGGCTTTCGACCTCGGCCGCCGGGGTCCAGCCGTCGCTGCCTTTGGTCGACCCGGTGTGCCAGAGCTGCGGCGCGATCTTGCCGCCGGCGGCATGGACGGCCTCGGCCACGCCCTTCCAGCCGGCAAGCGCCGCCGCGCCGTGGAAGAGCGGGATGCCCGACTGATTGCGCGAGGCGGGACGGTCGATCACCGTGCCCTCGGTCAGGATCAGACCGACGCCGCCCTCGGCGCGGCGGCGGTAATATTCGGCATTGGCCGCGCCCGGCACGCCCTCGGGCGCGAAATTGCGGGTCATCGGCGCCATGACGACGCGGTTCTTGAGTTCCAGCGTTCCGACGGTCAGCGGCCGGAAAAGGACATCGGTCCCGGGGGATCGGGTGGCGGACATGGGGGAGGTTCCTCGGATTGCAACCCCATCTACCTATGGAGCGCCCGCCCGCTGTCAATGACGCCCTGGCCGCATTTTCGTCAAAGCCCGCGGCGAGGGCAGGGCGCGCTATTTCGAGGCGCTGAGGAAAGAGATGCCTTTCACCCGAAATTCGCCGCATCCCCCGCCGGAGGCGAAGACCGAAACGCGGCCGCAATCGCTGCTTCGGCTGGTCAGCGTGGCGATCTGCCCCGGCAACACGCTGCCAGGCTGTTGCGCGTTGCGCTCGACATAGCCCATGCCCGCCGCCAGGGCGATCAGGACCAGTCCGAAGACCATCCGAACCTGCGCCTCGCGGGGCGCTCCGCGGAACCGTCTGAGCATGTCGACCTCGCCTCCTTGTCGCGACCGTCGCCCGTGAAGGGGGCCGGCTGCCGATCCCGACAGGTATGGCGGCGGAATTCGATGGAATTTCGGGCGGAAAGCGGCGGAGTTGTGACGACTATCCGAAGATCGGCAGGGCCGCAGCGACAAGGCCCGCGGCCCCCGCGCGGCGGTGAAGGGCAAAGATGAACAGCAGCGCGGTCATCGCCATCAGCAGACAGATGCGGCCGACCCTGGGGCGGCTGCGATCTTTGGGAATGTCGAGCATCGGATCCATGGCGCGCAGCATAACCCCCACGGAGGGCCGGGAATAAGGCCGGCAAGCCGCCCCGGCGGCAACAGACCGTTTCCGGTCGGGCGTCATGCGCGGGGACGACAGCGGTGCCGGCCGCGCGGCTGCCCGCTTCCCCTTCGCGGCGCTTTGCGCTAAGCGGCACAGCGAAAGAGGCCGCAGCCACCCGCGCGGCCGCGCTGTTGAACAAGGGGTCGGCCCATGAAATTCACCCTGTCCTGGCTGAAAGAGCACCTCGACACCGCCGCGAGCGTCGACGAGATCGCCTGGGCGCTGACCGATCTTGGGCTGGAGGTCGAGGGGATCGCCGATCCGGCGGCGAAACTCGCCCCCTTCACGCTGGCAAAGATCGTCGCTGCCGAACAGCATCCCGACGCCGACCGGCTGCGCGTCTGCCGGGTGCTGACGGATGAGGGCGAAAAGCAGATCGTCTGTGGCGCGCCGAATGCGCGGGCCGGGATCACCGTGGTCCTGGCCAAGCCCGGCGACTATGTGCCGGGCATTGATGTCACCCTGTCGGTCGGCAAGATCCGTGGCCTCGAAAGCCAGGGGATGATGTGTTCCGAGCGCGAGCTGGAACTGTCGGACGAACACAACGGCATCATCGAACTGCCCTCGGGCGAGGTCGGCGAGAAGTTCACCGACTGGCTGGCGGCGAACCGCCCCGGCTCGGTCGATCCGGTGATCGAGATCAAGATCACCCCGAACCGACCCGACGCGCTTGGCGTGCGGGGCGTGGCGCGCGACCTGGCCGCGCGGGGTCTGGGCAGCCTGAAGCCGCTGGTGGTGGAAAAGGTGCCGGGCACCTTCCCCTGCCCTGTCGGTGTGACCATCGCCCATGGCGTGGCCGAAAAGGCCTGCCCGCATTTCATCGGCCGGGTGATCCGGGGCGTGAAGAACGGCCCCTCGCCCGACTGGCTGCAACGCCGGCTGATCGCCATTGGTCTGCGCCCGATCTCGGCGCTGGTGGACATCACCAACTTCTTCACCTTCGATCTGAACCGGCCGCTGCACGTCTTTGACGCGGGCAAGGTGAAGGGCGATCTGACCGTCCGCTCGGCGGCCGAGGGCGAGACGCTGCTGGCGCTCGACACGAAAACCTATGTGCTGAAACCCGGCATGACCGTCATCGCCGACGGGAACGGCGTCGAATCCCTTGGCGGTGTGATGGGCGGCGAGGCGTCGGGCTGCGACGAGGGCACGACCGAGGTCTTTCTTGAGGCCGCATATTTCGACCCGATCCGCACCGCCGCCACGGGCCGCGCGCTGAAGATCGTGTCCGACGCCCGCTACCGGTTCGAGCGCGGGATCGACCCGGCCTTCACCGCCGACGGGATCGAACTGGCAACGAAGATGATCCTCGACCTGTGCGGGGGCGAGGCGTCGGAACTGGCGGCGGCCGGCGCCGCGCCCGACACGACGCGGGCCTATCGGCTCGATTCTGCCCGGGTCGAAAGCCTGGTGGGCATGGAAATCCCGGCCGCGACGCAACGCGCGACGCTTGAGGCGCTCGGCTTCCGGCTCGACGGCGATATGGCGGCCCCGCCGTCCTGGCGGCCCGACGTATTGGGCGAGGCCGATCTGGTCGAAGAGGTCGCGCGTATCGCCAGCCTGACCCGGTTGCAGGGTAAACCCCTGCCGCGCGCCCAGGCCGGCGTGCCGCGCCCGATCCTGACGCCGCTGCAAATCCGCGAGCGGGCCGCGCGGCGCATGATCGCGGGACTCGGCTACAACGAATGCGTCAGCTACAGCTTCATCGACCAGCCCGCGGCCGAAATGTTCGGGACCGGCACCGATGCGGTTCTGGTCGAGAACCCGATCTCGTCCGAGATGACGCATCTGCGCCCCGATCTGCTGCCGGGTCTGTTGCGCGCGGCGGCCCGCAACCAGGCGCGCGGTTTCGCGGATCTGGCGCTGGCGGAGATCGGCCCGGTCTTCTTCGGCGGCGAGCCGGGAGAGCAGGTGCTGCACGCGACCGGCCTGCTGGTCGGGGCCTCGGCGCCGCGCGACCCCTATGGCTCGCGCCGTCCGGTCGATGTCTATGACGCCAAGGCCGATGTCGAGGCGGTGCTGGCCGCGCTCGGCGCGCCCGCGCGGGTGCAGGTGACCCGCAAGGTCGCGGCCTGGTGGCATCCGGGCCGGTCGGGGGCGATCGGCCTCGGGCCGAATACGCTCGCGTCCTTTGGCGAGGTGCATCCGCGCATTCTCGCGGCCTTCGGCGTCAAGGGTCCGGCCGTCGCCTTCACGGTCGAGGTGGCGAAGGTGCCGCTGCCCAAGGTGAAGACCCCGACCCGCCCGGCGCTGGCGATCAGCGATCTTCAGGCGGTGGAGCGCGATTTCGCTTTTGTCGTCGACAAGGGGATCGAGGCGCTGACGGCGGTGAATGCCGCCCAGGGGGCCGACAAGGCGCTGATCGAAAGCGTCCGCGTCTTCGACCAGTTCACCGGCGAAAAGGCCGAGGCGCAGATGGGCGCGGGCAAGAAATCCATCGCCCTGACCGTCCGGCTGCAACCGACCGGCAAGACCCTGACCGAAGCCGAGATCGAGGCGGTTTCCGCCAAAATCATCGAGAAGGTCAACAGGGCCACGGGCGGCTCCTTGCGCGCCTGACCGGACAAGGGGGCCTTCGCGGCCCCCTTGTTCAATCGTCGAGCCGGTCCATCAGGCCGGTGCGGATCAGCAGGAACTTCTCCGTCTCGCAGATCGCGAAAAGCGCGATTCCCGCGACGACCACCGCGATACAGCCGGCGAGGTCCAGCGGCGCGCTGGCAAAGATCGCGTTCATCACCGGCAACCATGTCCAGGCGATCTGCGCCACGACCACCACCGCCAGCGCCAACAGCACCGCCCGCGTGCCCCGCACCCCCGTCAGCGTCAGCGAGCGGCGGTGCATGTAGCGCACATTGAAGAGGTAGAAGACCTCCATCGCCACCAGGGCATTGACGACAAGCGTGCGCAGAACCTCCACCGGGTAGCCGCGCGCCTCGCCCCAGAACCAGATGGCGAAACAGCCCAGTGTGAACAGGATCGAGACGAAGGCGATCCGCCACACCATGAAGGGCGACAGCAGGCCGGTATCGGCGGCGCGAGGGCGGCGGTCCATGATGCCCGGCTCTGTCGGCTCGAAGGCGAGCGCGAGGCCAAGCGTCGCCGACAGGACCAGGTTGATCCACAGGATCTGCGCCGGAGTCATGGGTGCCGTCAGCCCCAGCAGGATGGCGGCGATGACCACGATGGCCTCGCCCCCGTTGGTGGGGACGGTCCAGGAAATGACCTTGCGGATGTTGTCGAAGACGGTGCGACCCTCCTCCACCGCCTTGACGATGGTGGCGAAATTGTCGTCGGTCAGCACCATCTCGGCGGCCTGACGGGCGGCCTCGGTCCCCTTGCGGCCCATGGCGATGCCGACATCGGCCTGTTTCAGCGCAGGTGCGTCGTTCACCCCGTCGCCGGTCATGGCGACGACCTGGCCCCGCGATTGCAGGGCGCGGACGATGCGCAGCTTGTGTTCGGGACTGGTGCGGGCAAAGACCTGCGTTTCCGCCGCGACCCGGGGCAGGTCGGCGTCGGGGATCAGTTCGACCTCGGCCCCGGTCATGACGCGCGGGAGGTCGGCGATGCCCAGTTGCGTGGCGATGGCCCCGGCGGTCAGCGCGTGGTCGCCGGTGATCATGCGAACCTCGATCCCGGCGCGGCGGCATTCGGCGACCGCCGCCATCGCCTCCGGCCTCGGCGGGTCGTTGAAACCGGCGAGGCCGAGGAAGCGGAAGCCGCCCGCCATTTCGCCAGGCGACAGCGTGTGGCCGGCAAAGGGCCTCGCGGCGAAGCCCAGCACCCGCTGCCCGGCGGCGGCGAGCCGCGCGATACGGGCGGTCCATTCGGCCTCGTCCGCCGCGGGCAGGTCGCACATGGCGAGGATGCGCTCGGGCGCGCCCTTTACATGGATGAACCGGCCCTCGGGCGTGTCGTTCAGCACGGCCATGTAGCGATGCGCCGCGTCGAAGGGAATCTCGTCGTGCCGGGGCAGGGTGGCGCGGGTTTCCAGCGCCCCCATCCCGGCCTTTTCCGCCAGCGCGACCAGCGCGCCATCCATCGGGTCGCCCTCGACCCGCCAGAGCGCATCGTCCCGGACCAGCCGCCCGTCGTTGGCGAGCAGCCCGGCCCGGATCAGCGCCAGCGCCGCGCCATCGGGCGGCACCTCGACGCCATCCTTCAGGAAAGCGCCCACCGGGGCATAGCCCGTGCCCTCGACCATGCTGTCGCCCGCAGGTGTGGCCAGCGCCGCCACCATCATCTCGTTCACGGTCAGCGTGCCGGTCTTGTCCGAACAGATCGCGGCCGTCGCCCCCAGCGTTTCCACTGCCGGCAGCTTGCGTATGATCGCGCCCCGCCCCGCCATTCGCCGTACCCCGATGGCGAGCGTGCGTGTAATCACCGTATGCAGCCGATCGGGCACCTCACCTACGGGGAGCTCGACGACCATCAGCAAAGCATCGTCCGAGGCCTGACCACGCACCAGCACCAAACAGCCGAATATTGCCAGCGCGCCGATGATCGCCATGAGCGTGAAGCGCCGGCCAAAGGC
>JAATGA010000035.1 GCA_015654855.1 Rhodobacterales bacterium | reverse complement strand
GACCACGCCCCGCTGTCAGTTGGCCGGGGGCGCGGTTGTATCGCCTTTACAGCAAGTGCCCCCTCTGGTTTCGAGTTCGAGAGTTATATTCCATAACACATTGATTTATATGGACTGAACAATGATTAAAGGATAGTTTACGCGCACCCGGCGCAGAGACGAAATGCGGGCGGGTCGTGGCGATTTCGGCGGTCGAGGCACTAAGATGCAGGTTTTCTGGGACGAGCGGCTCGTCATTCTGGCGACGCCCAAGACAGGCTCGACCGCGCTGCAATCGGTGCTGGAACCGCGGGCCGCGATTTCCATCCAGCGGCCGCCCTTGCTGAAGCACACGACGCTGCAACGGTTCCAGCGTTTCATCGACCCCTACCTCGAGGTCTCGTCCGGCGCGCGGTTCGAGGTCGCCGCGCTGATCCGCGAGCCGCGCGACTGGCTGGGAAGCTGGTATCGCTACCGCAGCCGCGACGACGTGCAGGACCAGAAACGCTCGACCCGGGGGCGGTCATTCGACGAATTCGTCAATGCCTGGTGCGACGACCCGCAGCTCGATTTCGCGGCGGTGGGCTCGCAGGCGCGGTTCCTGCAACCGCGCGGCGGTCGCGGTCTCGACCATCTGTTCCGCTATGACGAGATCGACAGCTTCGTAGCCTTCCTTGAGGCGCGGCTCGGCCTGACGATCACCCTGCCCCGGCTGAACGTCTAACCGCCGGGCAAGCTGGAGCTGTTGCCCGCGACCGAGGCGCGGTTGCGCAAAGCCGCCTCCCGCGATTTCGCGCTGTATGAAACCGGGCGCTTGCCGCCAAAGTAAGATCCCGGGCCGGCACTGCCGGCAACGGCCCCCCTCCAATCCGCAGACTGCCGGCTCGTCCAGGTCGTCGGGCCAGGACTTCGCATAGCCCTGTCCCTCGGACGCGCGGCGCGCCTCAACCCGCCCCGCAATCAGTGCAACTGCCCCTGCACCACCTCCGCCAGATCGCTGAGCGAAAATGGTTTCGGCAGGAAGACCGAGTTCGGGATCCGCGACTGGTTTTCGGACAGCACATCCTCGGCGTAGCCCGAGACGAAGACGACCCGCACGTTCGGCCGCTCCTGCAAGGCCTGCTTCACCCAAGAAGGCCCGTCCATCCCCGGCATCACCACATCGGTGACGAAGATGTCGACCTCGAGCTTCGGGTCCTTCAGCGCGTCGAGTGCCTCTTCGGCGTTGCCCGCCTCGATCACCGTGTAGCCGCGCAGGCGCAGTGCGCGCGAGGCGAAGGCGCGCACCGGCGCCTCGTCCTCGACCAGCAATACGACGCCCTCGCCCTGGCGCAGCACGATCCGGCGCGATTCGGCGGCGGCCACCTCGGGCGGGCCGGTGTGGATCGGGAACAGCAGGGTGAACAATGTGCCCTCGCCCGGGATCGAATCGACAAAGATAAAACCGCCGGACTGTTTGATGATCCCATAGACCATCGAGAGGCCGAGCCCGGTACCTTCGCCCACACGCTTCGTGGTGTAGAAAGGCTCGAAAATCTTTTCCAGCCGGTCGGGCGCGATGCCGGCGCCTGTATCGGCGACCTTGATACAGGCGTAATCGCCCGCGGCCACAACCGCCCGGTCGCGCCGCAGATCCTCGTCGAGGTGCAGCGCCTCGGTGTCGATGCGGATCGTGCCGCCGTCGGGCATGGCATCGCGCGCATTGACAACAAGGTTCATCAGCACCTGCTCCAGCTGCCGCTTGTCGGCCCGGATGGCTCCAAGCTCCGGCGCATGGGTCAGGCGCAGCCGGACCTTTTCACCGACCAGCCGGTTCAGCAGATGGATGACATCCGACATGACCTCGTGCAGGTCGAGCCGTTCCGGCTTCAGCGTCTGCTTGCGGGAAAAGGCCAGCAGTTGTCCGACCAGCGCGGCCGCGCGATTGGCGTTCTGATGGATCTGCACCAGATCGGCATATTCCGGGTCCTCGCGGTCGTGGCGCAGCAGCAGCAGGTCGCAATGGCCCGAGATCGCGGTCAGCAGGTTGTTGAAATCATGCGCGATCCCGCCGGCAAGCTGGCCGAT
>JAATGA010000498.1 GCA_015654855.1 Rhodobacterales bacterium | reverse complement strand
GCGGCGCGCGAGGCGGGCAAGCCGGTGGTCGTCTTCAAGGTCGGCCGGTCGGAATTCGGTGCCCGTGCCGCCGTCTCCCACACCGGGGCCATGGCGGGAGAGGACCGGGTCTATGACGCGCTGTTCCGCCAATGCGGCGTGATCCGGGTGGATAACTTCAGCGGCCTGCTGGATATTCCGGCAATGCTGGCATCGGGCCGCCACATGGGCGGCAAGCGAGTGGCCGTTCTGACCTCGACCGGCGGAGCGGGCAGCCTGGTTGCCGATGCCTGTGGCATGGCCGGGCTGGAGGTGCCGCTGCTGGACGCCACCACCGCCGGGGGGCTGTCAGAGCTGTTGCAGGCCGATGAGCCGATGACCGGCAATCCGGTCGATGTGACGCTGGCAGGGGTGAAGCCCGAAATCATGACCGCCGCGACGGGGGCGCTTCTGGCATCCGATACCGTAGACGGGCTGGTGGTGATCGTGGGGTCCTCGGCATTGGCGCAGCCCGACATCGCGGTCGAGGCGATCCGCAGCGGCGCCGCGCAAAGCGGCAAGCCCATCCTTGGCTATGTCAGCCCGAACGCGCCGCATATCCTGCGCAAGCTGAACCTGCAGGGCATCCCTGCCTTTGACGCGCCCGAAGCCTGTGCTGCCGCGCTGGTGGCGGCATTGCCCCGCGCGATCTCCGACGCCCCGACCGTCGCGCCCCCTGCGGCCCCTGACGACTTGCGCACAGGCACGTTGAACGAAGCCGAAGCCCGCGATCTGTTCGCTCATTTCGGCCTCCGCGGGCCGGGTCAGCAAGTCGTCACCGATGCCGCCGGGGCCGAGGCCGCGGCACGGGTTCTCGGCGGGCGCCTGGTGCTGAAGGTGCTGTCGAGCGAGATCGCGCATAAATCCGATGTGGGCGGAGTGAAGCTGGGGCTTCAGGCGGGCACCATCGGCCCCGCGCTTGACGACATGGCCGCGCATCTGGCGGCGCAGGGTCTGCCCAAGCCCGAAGGCTATCTCGTCCAGCAGATGCTGGCGGGCGGAGTGGAGTTCCTCCTTGGCCTGCGACGCGATCCGGTGCTGGGTCCGCTGGCGCTGATCGGCGCGGGCGGAGTGATGGCCGAAATCATGGATGATTCCGCCATCCGCCTGCTGCCCCTGTCACTGGCCGATGCAGAAGGGATGGTGGACGAGCTGCGCCTGTCAAAGCTGCTGGACGGCTATCGCGGCGGACCCCGCCATGACCGCAGGGCGCTGGTAGCCGCACTTCTGGCGCTGTCCGACATGGGCATGGCGCTTGGCCCCCGCCTGTCCGAGGCCGAGATCAACCCGCTGTTCGTTCTGCCCGAAGGAGAGGGCGTCGCCGCGGCGGATGGATTGGCGGTGATCGTCTGACCACCCTCCCTGTGATCGCACCACGGGGCGCGGGCAATATCGGCCCGCGCCCCTTTCCTTTGCCGCAGACAGCAATAAGGTCGCAGGAAACCTCTGCGACCTTTTCCGCTACCGAAGGTCCGGGTCAGCCAGCGGACTTCGCCAGAAAGGCCTCGACCGAGGCGCGGTGTTCGGCGCTGGTATAGCAGATTGCCTGCGCCTCGCGGCCGAGGGCGAAGATCTCGTCGGCGCTGCGCTCGAAGGTCTGGTCGAGGATCGCTTTGGTCAGCGCCACTGCGGCGGGCGAACCCTGCCCCAGTTCGGCCGCCCAGGCCTGCGCCTCGGCCATCAGGGCATCGGGGCTTGCCACACGGTCCACCATGCCGATCGACAGCGCCTCGGCCGCCTCGATCACGCGAGCGGTCAGGATCAACTCCTTGGCGCGGGCCAGACCCACGCGGCGCGGCAGGAAATACATGCCGCCCCCGTCGGAAACGAGACCACGCTTGATGAAGCTCATCGAGAGTTTCGCACCGTCGGCCGCGATGATGAAGTCGCAGCACAGCGCCATGTCCAGCCCCAGCCCGAAGGCGGCCCCATTGATGGCTGCGACCACCGGCTTTGACATCTGGTGGATGACGGTGATGCCGCGATGGGTCTGCTTCTGCCGCTTCCAGCCGTTGAAGGCGACTTCGCCCTGCGGAGCCTCCAGCCGTGCCCGCATCCCGCCGATATCGCCGCCCGAGCAGAAGCCCTTGCCCGCCCCGGTCAGCACCACCGCCCGCACCTCGCGCGCCGCATCGGCCCAGTCGAATGCGGCAATCAGTTCGGCCCGCATCGCGTCGTTGATGGCATTGCGGACTTCGGGGCGGTTCAGGGTGATCGTGGCCACGTCGTCGGCCAATCCGACCCGGATGAAATCGCCCTGCGGGATGGTGGCGGTGATCTGATTCATGAACGGATACCTTATGGTCTTGAAGTCGGGATCAGGGCAGCTCGCAGACCGGGGTGCTGCCGGTCAGGATCTGCTGTTTCAACGCCCCGGCCGCGGCCGGGGTAAGGAGGGTCGCGGCGAGCTCGTCAAATTTCGCCGCCAGTTCGGCGTCGCTCAGCGGATCGTCCGGGTCGCCCTTGCGGGTTTGCTGGAAATGCTCCAGCACGCGCCCGTCGGTCAGCGTGACGCGCAGCCGGGCCATACGACGCCCCGGGTAGGCGGCAGCGATTTCGGGATCCACCGCGACTGTGACCTTCTGCATCAATGCGCGGATCTCTGGCCGGGCCATCGCCTCGGGCGTGAAGGCCGACAGCCGCACGCCGCCCATGACCAGCAGCGCGCCGACGCAGTATTGCAGGCTGAAGCGCGCATCGCGCGCCGAGACCACCTCCATCCGGTCGCAGATCGACTGCGTGGGGCCATAGCCGAAGACCTCGATCCCCGCGATGTCCTGCGCCGCGAACGGGCTCTGCGCCTGAAGCGTGCGAAGTCCGTCCAGCGCCGGGAAGATATGGCCGCAGCACCCGTGGTTCTTGAAGGTCATGCGGGTGATCGGGGTCCAGTCGCCAAGCCCTTCCAGCGCATGGGCCCAGTTGCCCGTATCGTCGCCGGTGGCGGCCGCATAGCCATGCGGCGCGTGCAGACTGTCGGGCGATCCCGTTACCCCGGCGGCAGCGGCAAGGCCCGCCAACACACCGGCATCCGCGGCATGGCCGCCATGCAGGGGCTTGGTCTGGCCGCTGCCATGCAAATTCTCCTGATGCCCGCCTGCGAAGCTGGTCGCGATGGCGATGGCATGGCCGATGGTCGCGGCATCGCCCCCCTTCAGCATCGCGGTGGAAACCGCCGCGCCGATGGTGCCCACGGTAGCGGTGATGTGCCAGTTGCGGTAGTGTCCGGGTTGCAGTGCCATGGCGATGCGGCAGCCGACCTCGTAGCCACCGATGACGGCGCGCAGGAAATCCTCGCCGCCGGAACCCTGATCCTGCGCCACCGCCAATGCCGCGGAAATCGTCGGACTGCCGGGGTGATAACCGCCATCGCGATAGATATCGTCGAATTCGGCGGTATGGCTGGCAATCCCGTTCAGAAGCGCAGCATGGCGGATGGCTCCGGCCTGGCCCGTGACATAGGCGACCGCACGACCCGCGCCCCGCTCGGACGTCAGGGCTTGCCCCAGGGCCACCGCCGGACCCTCGACACAGCCGGGCAGCAACGATGCGAACCAGTCCAGCACAGCGCGGCGCGCGTGGTGCTCGACCAACGGGTCCAGCGGCCGCGTCTGCCAATCCGCCGCAACCCCGGCCAGCACCAGAAGTGGGTTGTCCATCGCGCCCTTCCTTTCGGGCCGACTCCGTCGCCCATTCGCGTCAGTATGCCCTGCGCAGGCCGGGACTTTCCCCTGACCAAAATTCGGCTCAGGCCAGCGACCAGTCAGTCTGGTCAGCCACGTTTCAGCAGCAGCCCGCCGTCCACCGGCAGTAGCACCCCGGTCACATATCGCGCCTCGTCCGAGGCGAGAAAGACCGCCGCATGGGCCACATCCCAGGCACTGCCCATGAAACCCATCGGCACCAGCCCGTCGCGCGCGGCGCGGATCTGATCATGGCTCTGCCCGGTTTCACGCACCCGGCGTTCAATCGCCATCGGCGTGTCGATCAGCCCCGGCACGATGACATTGGCGCGGATGCCATAAGCCGCATTCTCAGCAGCGATATGCTGCGTCATGGTGTTGATCGCGCCTTTGGAGGTCTTGTAGGCCAGCGTCGGGCGCATCGACAAAGACGAGGTGGACGAGATGTTGATGATCGACCCCGCCCGCTGGTCGCGCATCGCCGGCAGGGCGTGCTTGCACAGCATGAACATGGATTTCAGGTTCAGATCCATGATCCGGTCCCAGGTCTCGACCGGAAGGTCGGGCGTGGCGCGATCCCCGGTCGATGTGCCGATATTGTTGTGCAGGATGTCGATCCGACCAAAGCGCGCGATGGCGGCGGCGATCACCTCCGCACAGGCGGCTTCGCTCGTCACATCGGCGGTATGGACCTCGGCACCGCGATCCCCGCCGGGGCCATCGGCCATCGCGGCCCGGGTTTCTTCGGCCCATTCCCCGTTGCGGTCAACCAGAAGGCAGGTCGCGCCCTCGCCTGCAAACCGGATCGCGGTCGCACGACCATTCCCGATGCCGGATCCGGGCTGCTGACCTGCCCCCACGATAACGGCGATCTTGCCCTGAAGCCTTCCCATGCGACCCTCCCTTGTCCATTCGGGGCCGAAGCTGGCAGGCGGACGGGCCGTCCGATACTGATCAGAGGTAAGGCGCGGCAGAGCCAGGCTTTGCCCGGTGCGCAGGCTCCGCTCCGGCGCGGAAGAATTCCGGCTGTTCGCCCAGTTGCTCCAGCAGCCAGTCAATAAGTCGCCGCGTCTTGGTATTGACCGAGGTCGCGGTGGGCCAGATCACATAGAATGCGGCGCCGGTCTGGATCGGGCGGTTGAACGGGCGCACAAGACGGCCCGCGCGGATGCTGCCTTCCAACAGGCCCAGCTGACCGATGGCCATGCCAAAGCCCTGTTCCGCCGCGGAAAAGGTCAGCAGCGAGGTGTCGAATTCCATCGGGCGGTGGCGACTGATATCGGCCTGCACCGCCTCGGCCCAATGTTCCCAGGCCCGGCGGCGATAGCGGGCGTGCAGCAGGTCGTATTCCGCCACCCGCGCCAGATCGGGTGGGGCGGAAAGCTTGTCGAGGTAGCTTTGGGAACAGACCACATCCACCTCTTCGTCGAACAGCTTGCGATAGCGCGCATCGCGCCAGTTGCCGCTGCCCAGTTGCACCGCCACATCCAGATGGGTGCCACGGAAATCCAGCGGCTCCACCCGCGTGTCAAAGCGGATGCGGATATCGGGATAGCGCGCCGAGAAATCGGCCAGACGCGGCATCAGCCAGTGATGGGCGAAGGTCGGATAGACCCGAAGGCTGACCGTGCTTTGGGTTTCCTCGTTGATGATCCGCTGAGTTGCCGTCTCCAGTTCGTCGAACAGCCCCGAGATTTCCAGCCCGAAGGCACGGCCGATCTCGGTCAGTTTGGCCGATCTCGTGCCGCGCTCGAACAGGCTGACGTTCAGATAGTTTTCCAGAATGGCGATCTGGCGGCTGATCGCCACCTGACTGACGCCCAGTTCCCGCGCGGCGGCGGTAAAGGTCTTGTGCCGCGAGGCGATGGCAAAGGCCCTGAGCGGGTTCAGCGGAAGATTGAGGCGACGCTGTTGCATAATCAAAGGTTTCCCAACCACAACCAAAAGCCGGTCAAACTTGGGAAAGGTTAGGATAACCTGCGTCGCAAGCCAAGTGGGCAGGGGGGAGAATCTGCCAGCCGCGACCGGACCGACCTGCCGCGCCATTAGCGTCGCCGGGGCGTTTCGGTGCGGCGCATCGGCGGGGGCAACAGGGGGAACCATGGCAGGACGGCTTGAGGGTAAGGTTGCGCTGATCACCGGCGCGGGCTCGGTCGGGCCCGGCTGGGGAAACGGCCGCGCGGCGGCGGTGCTGTTCGCCCGCGAGGGCGCGACGGTGGTGGCAACCGACATCGACGAAGGCAGCTTTGCCGAAACCGAAGCCCTGCTGCGCGAAACCGGGGCGGAGTTCGTCTTCGCGCGCTGCGATGTGACGGACAGCACCGCCATCGCGGCCACGGTCGATACGGCCATGCAGCGGTTCGGCAAGATCGACGTTCTGGTGAACAATGTCGGCGGATCGGCCAGGGGCGGCGCGGTCGAGATGACCGAGGAAACCTGGCTGAAGCAACTGAACTACAATCTGACCAGCGTGTTCCTGATGTGCAAGCATGTGCTGCCGGGAATGAAATCCGCCGGGGGCGGGTCGATCATCAATACCGCCTCGACCTCGGGCACGCGCTGGACCGGCGCGGCGCAGGTCGCCTATGCGGCGGCAAAGGCCGGGGTGATCCAGTTCTCGAAGGTGACGGCCGTGGAATATGCGCCCCACAACATCCGGGTAAACACCGTGGTGCCCGGCCAGATGCACACGCCGATGGTGGAAAGCCGACTTGCCGGCCAACGCGCGGGCGGCGATCTTCAGGCCCTGCTGGCCAAGCGGCAGTCCCGCATCCCGCTGCCCTTCATGGGCGACGGGCGCGACACGGCGGCGGCGGCGCTGTTTCTCGCCTCGGACGAGGCACGCTTCGTTACCGGGACCGAGATCGTGGTGGATGGAGGCATGTCGGCCCGCTGTGACTGAACCTGCATTTCGCGACCTGCGGCAGTTGCTGCGCCTGGTGCTGTTCATGGCCCTGGGCGCGGGGGGCGGCTGGCTGTTCCGGTGGATCGGATCGCCGCTGCCCTGGATGATTGGCCCCCTGGTGGTGACGGCGATCCTGTGCATGAGCGGGTTCCTGCCCGTCAGGGTGCCCGACCGCATCCGCCCCTTCGGCCAGGTGATCGTCGCCAGCCAGATCGGCCTGACCTTCTCGCCTGAAACGGCGGGCATGTTGTGGGCACTGGCCCCGCTGATGCTGGCCACCGCGCTGATGACGCTGGTCTGCATCATCGGCGTGTCGATGGCTTTCGCGCGTTGGAACGGCATGACCTATGCGCAAAGCTTCCTCTCGTCGGTCCCCACCAGCCCTGTCGAAGCGGCAGCGATGACCATCGCCCGCGGCGTTGACCCGATGCCGGTGATCTTTTCGCAGACGCTGCGGTTGTCGGCGGTGGTGCTGGTGCTGCCCTTCGCCATGTTCGCGCTGGAAGGCTGGCCGGCCAGCCGCGCCGTCCCCTATGCCGACCAGCCCTTCGATCCCCTGAACATCGCCCTTCTGGCGGTGATCGGCTACGGCGCGATGGTTCTGTTCCGTAAACTTCGTGTGCCGAACCCGAATTTCCTCGGGCCTCTGGCGGTCCTGGCGGGGCTGGCGGCCAGCGGGAACGGGCTTGCGCCCTATCCCGGCGCGGTGCTCTCGGCGGCGCAGGTGGTGCTGGGATGCTGGCTGGGATCGACGTTCCGGCGCGAGATGATGGCCCGCGCCGGGCGGCTGGCGCTGACGGCGGGCGTCACCATAGTCGTCCTGCTGGGTCTGTGCTCGGCGCTGGCGGCCGCCATCGCCCATGCCGCGGGCATGGACTGGCAGATTCTTGTACTGGGCGCCGCACCGGGCGGCGTCACGGAAATGGCGTTGACCGCAAAGTTCCTGCACCAGAACGCCACCATCGTCACCGCCTTCCATCTGACCCGCATCTTCATCTTCATGCCCAATATCCCCTGGATCGTCGCGCTGATCGCAAGACTCGACCGCCCGCCCCCGGGGAAAGGAGATCTGACATGACCACCCCCTTCCGCTCCCTGCCAGACGACCGCCGGCCCCGCATCGCGGTGCTGGATGACTACATGGGTGTCGCACATCGGCTGGCCGACTGGTCGCGGATCAAAGCCCGCGCCGATGTCAGCTTCCTGACCGAAGCCATCCCGGAAACCGAGATGTCGGCCCGCCTGCGCGGCTTTGATGCGATCTGCCTTCTGCGTGAGCGCAGCGCGATTCCGGCCGATCTGCTGCGCGCCCTGCCGGAACTGCGCGCCATCGCGGCCACGGGGCGGCAGAACCGCACGCTCGACTATGACACGGCCCGCGATCTGGGCATCGCGGTGATGACCACCAGCGGCAGCGGCAACGGCATCTACGCCACGGTTGAACTGGCCTGGGGTCTCATCATCAGCCTTATGCGCCACATCCCTGAGGAATGCGCCGCCATGCGCGCCGGCGCCTGGCAGACAAGGCCGGGCAATGCGCTTTATGGGCGGACGATCGGGCTGGTCGGACTTGGCAAGCTGGGCGGCCGCATGGCGCTGATCGCGAAAGCCTTCGGGATGGAGGTGGTGGCCTGGAGCCCGAACCTGACACCCGACCGGGCCGAGGCCGCCGGGGCCACCTTGGTCCCCAAGGCCGAGCTTCTGGAGCGCGCCGATGTCGTGTCGCTGCATCTGGTGCTGGGGCAGACGACCCGCGGCGTGATCGGCGCGGCGGATCTGGCGCGGATGAAGCCCGGCGCCATCCTGATCAACACCGCACGCGGGCCGCTGGTCGACACTTCCGCGCTGATCGACGCGCTGCAAGCGGGGCGGCTGCGCGGGGCCGGGATCGACGTCTACGATCACGAACCCCTGCCCGCCAATGCCCCGATCCGACAGGTACCCAATGCCCTGGTCACCCCGCATCTGGGCTATTCGGTCGAAGAGACCTTCACCGCCTTTTACCGCGAGACGGTCGAAAATCTGGAAAACTGGCTGGACGGCCGCCCCTCGCGGCTGGCGGGCAGCTGATCCCCTGTCCCTGAAAGGAAACGCCATGCGCCTTGGCCCACCCGACCCCGCCACCATGACCGACGATCAGCGCCGGGTGCATGACAACATCGTGGCGGGACCGCGCGGCAGGGTGCGCGGCCCGCTGGCGATCTGGCTGCACCGCCCCGAATTGGCCGAAGCGGCGCAGAACCTGGGCGCCTATTGCCGCTACGGTTCCGCGCTGGAACCGCGCCTGTCGGAACTGGCGATCCTGTGTATGGCGGTGATCTGGCAAGCCGAATTCGAATGGTGGGCGCACAAGCCCCTCGCGCTGAAGGCGGGGGTCGGGCCGGCTGTCGTCGAGGCATTGCGGACCGGCACGCCCCCTGGCTTCCCCGACGAGGAAACGGCGGTTGTCCACGCCATCGTCACCCGCCTGTCCACCGAACGCCGGCTGGACAACGCGCTCTATGCCCGGGCAGAGGCCGTGCTGGGCCGCGACAGGCTGGTCGATCTGGTCGGGCTGTGCGGTTATTACACGCTGATATCCATGACCCTGAATGCGTTCGATGTTCCCTTGCCCGAAGGAGAACGGCCCGAACTGGTGCAGCAAGTCTGAGGGTGGCCCCGACCCTTGCCCGGCATGAGAAAGCCCGGTTGGCTGACCGGGCTTTCTCATTGTTCGCAGCCTTCGATCACTCGGCGACGATACTGCGCTCCTGGGCCAGCTTCTGCCACAGCGCCGTCTCGTCCTGGACCTGCGTCGTGAACTCGGCCGCGGTATCGGTGCCCGCGACCACATAGTTGTCTGCCAGCACCTTGCGGAAGGACTCCGTCGCCAACGCGGCATGCATGTCGGTGTTGATCTTGTCGA
This sequence comes from Rhodobacterales bacterium, assembly GCA_015654855.1. Classification (GTDB taxonomy): domain Bacteria; phylum Pseudomonadota; class Alphaproteobacteria; order Rhodobacterales; family Rhodobacteraceae; genus JAATGA01. The sequence goes on along the minus strand of JAATGA010000498.1, from coordinate 2,402 downwards.
CCAGCGCCTGGTCCATCCCGCCCGGGCCGAACAGGCCGACCCAGCTGTTCACGTCGATTCCCGCCACGCCGCTTTCGGCGCTGGCCTCGATCTCGGGCAAAAGCTCGAAACGCTCCGATCCCAGCATGACCAGCGCCTTGACCTGGCCGTTATTGACATAGGGCATCACGCTGGCGGTGTTCGAGATATAGACGTCCGCATGGCCGCCCATCAGGTTCACCTGCGCGTCGCCGCCGCTGGAGAAATGGACGATATCCACATCGATCCCGGCCTGCTGGCTCAGCAGCACCTCGGTGAAATGGCTGGAGGTGCCGACGCCTGCCGTGGCGAAGAACATCGGGCGCTCTTTCGCCTCGGCGATGAAATCCTTGAAGGTGGTGGCCTTCACCGCCGCGCCCGACACCGCGAGATAGGGACTGGTCGCAACCATGCCGATCGAGGTGATGTCGGTCTTCGGGTCGAACGGCAGATCATGCTGGACTGCGGGCGCGGTGGCCATGGCGGGCGTGTTCACCAACAGCGTATAGCCATCCGGCGCGGCTTGCGCGAGGAAGGCGGTCCCCAGCATCGACCCCGCCCCGGTGCGGTTTTCGACCACCACCGGCTGACCCCAGATCAGCGAAAGCTCATGCGCCAGCTGGCGGCCGATCAGATCGGTCGATCCCCCGCCGCTGTAGGGCACGATCAGGATGACGGGTTTTGTCGGAAAGTCCTGCGCCAACGCCGGAACGGTGGTCAGTCCAAGGGCCACGAGGGCCGCAGATACCAGTTTCATAGGTTTCCTCCCTTTGTGTTGGCCGCGAGCAATACGCGTCGTGACCATCCGCCCGCAGGACTCTCCCCGTTCTGCGGGCGGATATTCTCAATCTTCCTGCTCCATCAGGTGCGCGCGGGCGCGGCGCCGCTTGCCGACACGCCAGCCCGACCACAGGCTCCAGATCAGGATCAGCAGCGTGACGGCGAGAATACTGCCGGTGATGGGGCGCTCGATCACCGCCGAGAAATCGCCCCGCGCAAGGATCATGGCCCGGCGGAAGTGTTCCTCGATCAGCGGGCCCAGAACGAAGCCCAGCAAAAGCGGCGCGGGCGGCATACCGAAGATCCGCATCAGATAACCCAGCAGACCGAAGCCGAAGACCACCATCACGTCGAAGGCGCTGTACTGGACGGAATAGGCGCCGATGCAGATGAACATCAGGATCGCGGGATAAAGCAGATGGTACGGCACCGACAACAGGCGAACCCAAAGCCCGATCAGCGGCAGGTTCAGGATCACCAGAAGAACGTTGCCGATCCAGAAGCTCATCACCAGCCCCCAGAACAGTTTGGGTTGCTCGGCCACCAGGTTCGGCCCCGGATGGATGCCATGCACCATCAGCGCCCCGATCATCAGCGCCATGGTGGCACTGCCCGGAATGCCCAGCGACAGAGTGGGAATGAACGCGGTCTGGTCGGCGGCATTGTTGGCGGTTTCGGGTGCGACGACACCCTCGATGGCCCCCTTGCCGAACCGCTCGGGCTCTTTCGAGATCCGCTTCTCAACGGCATAGGACACGAAGGAGGCGACCGAAGGCCCGGTGCCCGGCAGCGCGCCGAACAGCGACCCGATGGTCGAGGCGCGGAACATCGGCCCCCAGGACCGGCGCACGTCGTCGCGCGTCGGCATCAGGGTGCGGTAGCTGAACGCCTTTGGATCCACCTTGACCGCATCGGTCAGCCGGACCGAGGCGATGATCTCGGCCACGCCGAACAGCCCCATGGCCAGCGCGCTGATGCTCAGTCCATCCAGCACCGACAGCGAACCAAAGGTAAAGCGGGCGGTGCCGCTTTGCGGATCCATGCCAACCGTGGCCAGAAGAATCCCCAGCACCACCATGGTCAGCCCCTTGACCACCGACCCGTCCGAAATGGCCGAGGCGGCAATCAGCCCCAGCACCATCATCGCGAAATACTCGGCCGATCCGAAGGCCAGCGCCCAGGACGCGATGGCCGGGGCAAACAGGCTGAGGACGATGATGCCATAGACCCCGCCGTAGAAGGATCCGATCGCGGTCATCGCCAGCGCAACCCCGGCCCGGCCCTGCTTGGCCATCGGATAGCCGTCAAGGCAGGTCACTGCGCTGGAGGTGCCGCCGGGAATGTTCAGCAGGATCGAAGCGGTCGATCCGCCATAGGCCGTGCCATAGTAGATCCCGGCCAGCATGATCAGCGCCGTCGTCGGCTCCAGATGGAAGGTGATCGGGAACAGCATGGAAATGGCAGCCAGCGCGCCGATCCCCGGCAGGACGCCGATCAGCGTGCCAAGGAACACCCCGAAGAAGCAATACAGCAGGTTGACCGGCGTGAGCGCGGTTTCCAGCCCGAGAGCGAGATTTGAAAGAAGTTCCATCAGAGCGGCCACT
>JAATGA010000426.1 GCA_015654855.1 Rhodobacterales bacterium | reverse complement strand
TTCCTCGGCAACTGGATGCCGACGATGGAAGGCGACATTGCCCAGTATCGCGATGCGGGCACGGTTGAAACGGTGTGGACCAACCTTGAAGGCGCGAAATACACGCTGGCCACCAATGCGCCGGGCGCGGCGGCTGGCATCAAGGATTTTGCCGATATCGCCACCCATTCCGCCGATCTGGACGGCAAGATCTACGGGATCGAGGCCGGCAACGACGGCAACCGTCTGATCCTCGACATGATCGGGGCCAACACCTTCGGGCTGAAGGATGTGGAACTGGTCGAAAGCTCGGAGCAGGGGATGCTGGCGCAGGTCGACCGGCTGACCAAGGCCGGCAAGCCCATCGTCTTTCTCGGCTGGGAGCCCCATCCGATGAACGCGAATTTCGAGCTGACCTATCTGACCGGCGGCGACGACGTGTTCGGCCCCGATTTCGGCGGCGCCATCGTGGCGACCAACACCCGCAAGGGCTATGTCGCGGAATGCCCGAATACCGGAAAATTCCTCGAAAACCTCGTCTTCTCGCTGCCGATGGAGAACGAGATCATGGGGGCGATCCTGAACGACGGCGCAGATCCGACAGTCGCGGCCAAAACCTGGCTCGCCGCCAATCCCGACGCCTGGAAGCCCTGGCTCGCGGGCGTGACCGCCAAAGACGGCGGCGATGCGACCGCCGCGGTCGAAGCGGCGCTGAAGTGATGAGGGGTCGGATTGCGGGGGCGCTTGTCGCCCCCCTTTTCCTCGCATGGGCCGCCCCCGGGGCCGCCACGGCCGAGATTGTTCCCGTCCCTGCGCAAGAGGACTGGAACATGGCCCGGCAGAACGTCACCCTGCCCTCGGGCCAGGATCTGGCTTTCGTGGAAATGGGCGACACCGAGGGCAAGCCGCTGATCCTGATCCACGGCTATACCGACAACAGCCGGAGCTGGTCGCTGCTCGCGCCCGAACTGAAGGGTCGCCACATATGGGCCATCGACCTGCGCGGCCATGGCCGGTCGGCGACGCCCGGCTGCTGCTATACGCTGATGGATTTCGCCGCCGACCTCGACGGATTCATGACGGCGAAAGAGATCGAAAAGGCCGATATCGTCGGCCATTCGCTGGGGTCGATGACGGCTGCGGTGTTTTCCGCCCTGCATCCTGAAAAGGTCGACAAGCTCGTCCTGATCTCGACGGCGGCGGATATGCCGGCGGGTCCGCGCGACTGGCTGTGGGACAATGTGCCGGGCCTGCCCCGTCCCATCGACCCGGACAGCCAGTTCATGCGCGACTGGTATGCCAACCCGACCCCGGTGCCTGCCGATTTCATCGACCGTGAACGGGCCGAAAGCGCCGCCGTATCGGCAGAGGCCTGGAATGGCATCCTCGAAGGCCTGACCCTGACCGACTGGTCGCCCTATGCGGCCCGGATCAAGGCGCCGGTCCTGGTGCTATGGGGCGATCAGGACGGGTTCTTCGATGCGGCCAGTCAGGAGCATATCAAGGCGATCCTGCCGCAGGCCGAATACGAAACCTATGCCGGCCACGGCCATAACATGTTCTGGGAAATCCCCGGAACCGTCGGCCCCAGGATCGAGACCTTCCTCGGCAAATGACCGCTGCCGCCCCGGCCCGGGGCGGCCCCTACCCCTCGCATGACAGCGGACAGGCATGGACTGGACAAACATACCAAAAATCCCCGTCGGACCTACGGCCAAGATCGTGGTGGACTGGCTGAAGACCAACCTCGGCGGCGTGTTCGACGCGATCAGCGGCGGGCTGGAGGCGGTGATCGGCGGCACGCTGAAGCTGTTGCAGGCACCGCATCCGCTGATCCTGATCGCGGTTTTCGTGGCCATCGCCTGGGGGCTGCAACGGTCGTGGAAGATCTGCCTGCTGGTGGCCCTGGGGTTCCTGTTCATCCTGAACCAGGGCTACTGGAAAGCCACGACCGAAAGCCTGGTGCTGCTGTTCTATTCCTGCGTGCTGTGCATGTTGGCGGGCGTGCCGATCGGCATCGCCTGCGCCCACCGGCCCAAACTTTACGCCGCGCTTTCGCCGGTGCTCGACCTGATGCAAACCCTGCCGACCTTCGTCTATCTGATCCCGGCGGTGGTGTTCTTCGGCCTTGGCATGGTGCCTGGCCTGCTTGCCACCGTAGTCTTCGTTCTGCCCGCGCCGATCCGGCTGACCTACCTGGGCGTATCCTCGACACCCACCGCCCTAGTCGAGGCCGCAACGGCCTTTGGCGCAACCCCCACGCAAAAGCTGTGGAAGGTCGAACTCCCCTGGGCATTGCCGCAGATCATGGTCGGGCTGAACCAGACCATCATGCTGTCGCTGTCGATGGTGGTGATCGCCGCCATGGTCGGCGCGAACGGCCTCGGCATCCCGGTGGTCCGGGCTCTTGGCCAGGGCAACACCGCACTCGGCTTTGAATCCGGCTTCGTCATCGTCGTCGTCGCCATCGTCCTTGACCGTATGCTGCGCACGAGGAAAGCATGACCGATACGGCTGTCGAATTCGACCGGGTTTCCATCGTCTTTGGCGACCACCCCGACCGCGCCCTGCCGCTGATGGACCGCGGCCAGACCCGCGCCGAGGTGCAGGAGACGACGGGCCAGATCCTCGGCGTGCACGATTGCTCGCTGAAGGTCGCCAAGGGCGAGATTCTGGTGCTGATGGGCCTGTCCGGTTCGGGCAAGTCCACGCTTCTGCGCGGCGTCAACGCGCTGAACCCCGTGGTCCGGGGCGAGGTCCGGGTGTCGGACGGCGAGAAGATGATCTCGGTCACCAAAGCCGATCCGGCGACGCTGCGTAACCTGCGGCTGAACCATATCGCCATGGTGTTCCAGCAGTTCGGCCTGCTGCCCTGGCGCACGGTGCGCGAAAATGTGGGCCTGGGCCTCGAACTCGCCGGGATGCCGCCGGCGGAGCGGCGCGGCCGGGTGGACGAGCAGCTCGCGCTGGTCAATCTGACCCAATGGGCCGAG
>JAATGA010000028.1 GCA_015654855.1 Rhodobacterales bacterium | reverse complement strand
CTGTAATAGCCCGCGGCGTCGATATGGGCTTTGTCTATGAACTCGGCGGGGGCCGCGAAGACCCCTTGCAACACTTCCGACATAGGTTCCTCCTCGTCGCGAGGCGGCTCCCGCACCCCGCGCTTCCTACGCGCCCCGCCATCGGCAGAACGCGCCCTCCCGATCAGAATAACGCAGGTGTCAATTTTTGTGTAACTCTTTTTATATCATGGATTTTTCTGTAAATTTATTGACCAGAAAGCTTGGAGGATTGTAAATTCCCGAAAATGCGGCGGAAATTTGACAATCGTTTTCAAGGGCCTGACGATTGACAGCCGGGCCGCCGGTTTTCCAGCGTCGGGCAAGGGCCGCGAGAATGCTGCGATGCAACGTCGCAAAGCGCCGCGACGCAGCGTCAACCGCGCGATCCGCCGGCAGCGGCGACTGATTCGCCGCTCGCGCCACGGTCGATCTTCTGGCGGGCCAAAGACGGGGCGACCGGGCTTTTCACCGCCTCCGCGCCGGATTAGAAAGCCATCGCCCACCGCAAAGGGCCGCTCCGAAAGGCCCGCCCCCGAAAGGAAGCCGCCATGTCGCGCCGCGCCGATCCGTTCAACCCTGCCGACGACGAGGCCCGCAGGCTCGCCCGTGCGCTGCTGGCCGACAGCGGACATGCCGCGCTGGCCTTCGCCGATGCCGCCGACGGCACGCCCGGGATCAGCCGCGTCGCCTTCGCCCTCGACGCCACAGGGGTGCCGTTGATCCTGGTTTCGGGACTGGCGAGCCACACGCCCGCACTTCGGGCGCATCCCGACTGCGCCCTGATGACGGGCGAGCCGGGGCCGAAGGGCGATCCGATGACCGGCGCGCGGCTGATGGTCAAGGCGCGGGCGGAGTTCGTCACCCCCGACGCGGCCGAGCGTCCGGGCCTGCGCGACGCCTGGCTCGCAAGCAACCCCAAGGCCAAAGTCTATATCGACCTGCCCGATTTCAGCTTCGTCCGGCTGCATCCCGTCTCGGCGGTGCTGAACGCGGGCTTCGGCCGGGCCTTCCGGCTGACGCCCGCCGATCTGCTGCCCCAGACGATGTGAAAAGGGCGGCCCGACAAGGACCGCCCCCTCCCCCTCCGTCCCGAAGGACGCCTTATGGCCGACCCTACAGCGGGTTGTCGGCGCGGACGGTGACATCCACCCGCCCCTTGACCGCCGACGGCCACTTCAGCGCCACCTGCCCGCCGTTGCTGCCCTGTTCGGTCAGCGCGTAATGCGCCAGATATTGCACTGCGTTCGCGGCATTGGTGATCGTCCCCCGCGCCACCGCCGACACGACGTTCCGCGCCCGGCCGGAAAACGGCAGCCAGGCCGCGCCGTCCACGGTCCAGGTGTCGGCGGCGGTGTTCTGGCTGTGGGCCACGATCACCGGATTGGCAGTGATCTGGGTGATGCCGTGGAACGTATTGGCCTCGAACACCACATTGCGAAACTGCGCCGGCGCGAGGCTTGCATGGGTGGTGTCCACCGCCTCGATCCGGTCGATGGTGGCGTTCACCGTGCGGAAGGCGTTGCCGGACACGTTCAGCCCGTTCAGGAAATGCCCCGCCCCCTTGGGCGCCACCACCAGCCAGCGGAACCAGGCCCCGACATCGCTGCAAATGAAGATATTGCCGGTGACGGTCAGCCCGCCGAAGGAATAGCCCGTGCCGAAGGCCGGGCTCTGGTCGTGTTCGTTCGACAGTTCGATAAAGCAGTTGTCGATGTAGTTGCCGGTCATCAGCGTGACGAGGTTCTTGGCGGTAAAGACGATCCCCGCGCGGCGGCTGCCCGCGGTCTGGTTGTCGCCCTGAAAGAAGTGGTTTCCGATCAGCAGGTTGCAGGTCCCGGCCATCACCCCGAAATGGGCAAAGCGCACGACGCGGTTGTTCCTCAGCTTGGCGTCGTTCGCATTGACGTTCAGCGCGATCGAGGTGCGGTCTGCCGCCGGCACCGCCTGTTCGTCCGACAGGAACTGGCACTGGTCGACCATGATCCCCTGACAGCCGGTGCCGGTCGAGGTGATGCCGCGATCCTTTGGCCGAGTGACGACGCAATCGGCCATGCGGAAGGTGTCGCCCGCCGGGGCCAGCATCACCGCGCTGGAAATGCCGTTGCATTGCAGGTCGATGTCCACCAATTCGAACCGCGACAGGCTGGTGAAGCCGCTGAAATCCAGCATGTAGCGATAACGCTCGAAGGTGAAGGTCCGCGTTCCCGCAGCCGCCCACAGCGGCCGGCTCAGCGTCACCGTTCCCGCGCCGGTGTCCTTCGCGGTCACATAGACCTCGCGCCCGACACCCGAACCCGAGACGCGCGCCCCCACCGGCACGTTCGAGACATTGGCGACGCCGGTCAGCAGATAGGGCTGCGCCACCGCATAGGTGCCCACCGAGGTGACGGTCTGCGTTGTCCAGCCGGTCGAGGTATTGGCATTCAATTGCCCGTTCGCGATCACCCGCCGCGTGGCGAAGGTGGTCAGCCCCGCGATCGCGGCGATGTCCAGCGGCTCGGTCAGATCGACGCGGCGACCCGACAGGTCCAGCGTCACATGGTCGGGGTTGTAGAACAGCACCTGCACCGCCCGGCGGAACCCTTCCAGCTCGCTGCCGAAAGCGGTCGCATAGGTGTCGAGGTTGAAATTCCGCTTGCAGGCCAGCCGGGCCGTGGCTGGCATGGTGATCCCGCCCTCGAACCGCACCGGGTTTTCAAAGGTCAGATGCGAGCCGATCCGGTAGTTCCCCTTTGAGACCACGACCGTCCGCCCCGCCGCGGCAGTATCCGCAGCCTCGAATGCGGCGCGGTCATCCGTCACCCCGTCGGCCCGCGCCCCATAGTCGCGCACATCCACCCAGTCCATCATCTGGCTGTGAAAGACCGAGGTCACATCCTCGATGGCGATGTCGTCGATGCGGACGATGCCGCCGTTCGCCCCGGTGAGGTCCAGGCCGATATGCCCAACGACAGGTGCCGTGCCCCATACCATATCGACCCCCGGCCGGTTGCCCGATCCGATGATCGCCCGCAGCGTCACCACCTGACCATAACCGGTCAGCGCGACCGAGGCGCCGGTCTGCTGCGCCGCGCCGACATTCACCCCCGATGCGTTCCCTGCCCAACCCGCGATGCGAACCGAGGGCATCGCGCCGGAAATCACCTTCACCCGCGCCGTGACCTGAAGGTAAAGGCCCGGCATGAAGGGGATGCTCTGGAAGCACCGCAGCCTGGTCGTGGCGGCGGTCTTCTGGATTTCCAGGCAGCCGGCGAAATCGGCATCGGCCGGCACATAAGCCGCATTCGGCTGACCCGCCCAGGATCCCTGCCCCGTCAGACCGTCCTCGCGGCTCCACAGGTTCAGACCTTCGGAAAATGCCGGGGGCATCAGCACCAGCCCGTCCGTGATCGCCTTGTTCATAGCATCCCTCCGCCTTCAAAGCCGGGCGCGGCATCCGGCCGGCCCCTTGGGCGAGAGATCTACCGCCAGAGGGTTAATGCGCCCCGAGAGGAGCGCGCGCTGCCATTCCCGGCGCAGCGGGCACGGCGATCCGCGACCGACATGTGAAAACGGCCGCCGGAAAGGCACCTTTACCACGCCCCTGCGATGAAGGCCCGGCGACGCCGGTCAGGACAGCAACACCCGCACCTCGGCGCCCTGGCCTTGCAGGCTTCGCCGCATCTTCGCGAAAGCCGCGGCCTCCAGCTGCCGCACCCGCTCTTTCGACAGGCCGAGTTCGTGACCCAGCGAGTCGAGCGTGCGCGGCTCGTCCTTCAGCTTGCGCTCAGCGACGATGAACCGTTCGCGCGGGTTCAGCCCGTGCAGCGCCGCAACCAGCCAGCCACGCAGACGTTCGGTGTCGTGCCGGCGCTCGGTGCTTTCGGCGGCCTGGGGCGCCTCGTCTTCCAGCAGGTCCATCCATTCACGGGCATCCTCGCCCTCGCCCTGCCGGGCGTTCAGCGACAGGTCCGATCCGGTCAGACGGCCCGACATCATCTCGACATCGCATTCCGGCACACCCAGATCGGCGGCCACCGCTTGGCGCAGGGCCGACCCCGCCAATGCCTCGCCCCGCCCCGCCGCCTCGCGGATCAGCCGCGCCTCGACCCGGCGCAGGTTGAAGAACAGCGATTTCTGCGAGGATGTCGACCCGGTGCGCACCAGCGACCAGTTGCGCATGACGTAGTCCTGGATCGAGGCCTTGATCCACCACGCCGCATAGGTCGAAAAGCGCACGCCCCGGTCCGGGTCGAACTTTTCCGCGGCCTTCATCAGCCCGATGCTCGCCTCTTGCACCAGATCGCCCATCGGCGCGCCATAGCGGCGGAACCGCGCAGCCATAGAGATCGCCAGCCGCAGATAGGCGGTGACCAGCCGGTGCAGCGCTGCGGTGTCGCCCGCGTCGCGCCAGGCCCGCGCCAAAGCGACTTCGGTATCGGCATCCAGAAACTCGGCCCGCGCCGCTTGGCGGGAAAGTGTGGGATCGGTATATCCGTCCAGCGCCATGACGCACCCCTTTTCCTCGGTTCGATCAACGCGCCGATCCGACTTTTCGTTCCCGCAACCGACAGGAAAAAGCTGCCGCGATGTCCGAAGCCCCCGCCTTTCCCCGCCTGACACTGATCATCGGCGGCGCGCGATCCGGCAAATCCCGCTTTGCCGAGGGGCTGGTCGCCGCCTCCGCCCGCCCCCGGCGCTATGTCGCCACGGCCGAGGCCTGGGATGACGAGATGCGCGACCGCATCGCCCGCCACCGCACCGATCGTGGCCCGGCCTGGACCACGGTAGAGGCGCCGCACGACCTTTCCCCCGCACTGGCGGCAGCCCCAGCGGCAGAGGTGGTTCTGGTCGATTGCGCGACGCTGTGGCTGACGAACCGGATGCTTGCGGGGGCCGATCTCACCGCCGAAGCCGACGCGCTCCTCGACGCGCTAGTCGCCTGCGCCGCCCCGGTCGTCGTCGTCTCGAACGAGGTCGGCCAGGGTATCGTGCCTGACAATGCCCTTGCGCGCGCCTTTCGCGACGAACAGGGGCGGCTGAACCAGAGGCTGGCCGGACAGGCCGATCTGGTCATCGCGGTGATCGCCGGTCTGCCGCTGGTGCTCAAGGGGCAACTGCCGTGACCCGGATCTGGTGGGTGCGCCACGCGCCGACGCATCAGCACACCTTTTGCGGCTGGCGCGACGTGCCGGCCGATCTGTCGGACCGCGCCGCGCTTGACCGGCTGGCGGCGGCGCTGCCTGCGACGGCGGTCGTCACCTCATCCGACCTGATCCGCGCGCGGGCGACCGCCGATGCCATCGCCGGCCTCCGCCCGCGCCTGGCCCCCGATCCTGCCTTGCGTGAGCTTCATTTCGGCGACTGGGACGGGCTGGGCTTCGCCGAGGTCTCGGCCCGCGACCCCGACCTCTCACGCCGGTATTGGGAGACGCCTGGAGATGTCGCCGCGCCCGGTGGCGAAAGCTGGAACGCCGCTGCCGCCCGCGTCAACGCCCGGGTGGACGCGCTGATCGGAACCTTCCCGGGGCAGGATCTGGTGATCGTCGCGCATCTCGCGGTGATCCTGACGCAATATGCCCGCGCCCGCCGCCTGACCCCGGCCGAGGCCATCGGCCAGCATATCGACAACCTGTCGCTGACGCGCATCAGTGTCACGCCCGATGCCTGGACGCTCGACTTCATCAATCGTCTTCCGTGATATGTCACCGCAAAAATCGTCGTTTCCCCGATGGCGGCCATGGCCCTAACCTGCCGCCATCCCGGAAAAGGAGCCTGCGATGACCTGTGACCTCGTGATCGGCGACCGCGCCTATTCCAGCTGGAGCCTGCGTGGGTGGCTGCTATTCGACGCCTTCGGTATCCCCGTGCGAACCCATACCGCGCGGCTTTACACTGACGAGTTGCCGCATCTGCTGGCGGATGGCTATTTCCCGGGCCGCACCGCGCCGACGATGCGCACACCCGACGGGTTGGTCGTCCCGGAAACCATCGCCATTGCCGAGGAACTCGCCTCCCGCCACCCCGAGACCGGGATCTGGCCGTCCGAGCCCGCCGCCCGCGCCATCGCCCGCGTGCTGGCGGCCGAGATGCACGCAGGCTTCACCGCGTTGCGCAACCATTGCCCGATGAACCTGCGGGTCAGCTATCGGGACTGCGCGCCGCCGGCGGAGGTTCTGGCCGATCTCGCCCGGATTGAGGTGCTGTGGTCCTGGGCGCGCGAGCGGACGGGGGCGAAGGGGCCGTGGCTCTGCGGCGGCTATTCGGCGGCGGATGCCTTCTTCGCTCCGATCGCGGCACGGATCGCCGGCTACAATCTGCCGGTCGGGGATGAGGCTGCGGCTTATGTCGCGGCGCATCTGGCCCATCCCTCGTTCCGCCGCTGGCGGGCGATGGGGCTGGTCGACGGCGCGGATCAGCCATTCTATCGCCGCGACTGGCCGCAACGCCCCTGGCCCGGCCCCGCGCCCCTGCCCGCCCGCGCGGTCGAGGGAACCAGGTCGGAGAATGCTGCCTGCCCTTATTCCGGCAAGCCCGTGACCCATGTGCTGAAACTCGGCGGCAGGCGGTTCGGTTTCTGCAACCCGTTTTGCCGGGACAAGACGGTGGCGGATCCCGAGGCCTGGCCGAAATTCGTGGCGTTGCTCGCAGCCTGATCGCGCGCCAGAGGCCTGGCGCATGGCCGGCCCCCGAACATGCGGCGGCCATTCTGCGTTCCCGGCAGCGACGTTTACCCTTCGCTAACCATTCTTGCCCAAGGTTCGATCCGCGTGATCGGGGATGGATATGGCGGTAAGGGCCTTCACTGTGGCGTTCGACGGGACCGAGCCGCGCCTGGTCGAGGTGCAATGCGCTCTGTCGCCCGGCTTGCCCGGCTTCGCCGTGGTGGGCCTCGCCGACAAGGCGGTCAGCGAGGCGCGCGAACGGGTGCGGGCGGCGATCCAGTCCCTGTCGCTCGCCCTGCCGGCGAAGCGTATCACGGTGAACCTGTCGCCCGCCGACCTGCCGAAAGAGGGAAACCACTACGACCTCCCGATCGCGCTGGCGCTGCTGGCCGCGCTTGGCATCATTCCGGCCGAGGAGGTGGAAGGTGTCGTCGCCATCGGCGAGCTGTCGCTCGACGGCCGTCTGCAACCGGTGGCCGGCGCGTTGCCGGCAGCCCTCGCTGCGGCGCAGGCGGATCGCGCGCTGATCTGCCCGCGCGCCTCGGGGGCCGAGGCCGCCTGGGTCGGCGCGACCCAGGTGCTCGCCGCCGATTCTCTGGCGCAGATCCTGCGGCACTACACCGGCCAACCCTGCCTGACCGCCGCCGTCGCGGGCGAGGTCGCACCCGCCGCGATCCCCCGCGACCTGGCCGAGGTGCGAGGACAGGAGCGCGCCCGCCGCGCGCTGGAAATCGCCGCAGCCGGGCGACATCATCTGCTGATGACCGGCCCGCCAGGATCGGGGAAATCCATGATGGCGGCGCGGCTGCCCGGAATCCTGCCACCGCTCTCGGCGGCCGAGGCGCTGGAAACCTCGATGATTCATTCCGTCGCCGGCATTCTGGGCGAGGGCGGGATCAGTCGCGCGCGGCCCTGGCGCGACCCGCACCACACCGCATCGGTGGTGGCGATCACCGGCGGCGGCAAGGGGGCGAAGCCGGGCGAAATCAGCCTGGCGCACAACGGCGTTCTGTTCCTCGACGAATTGCCCGAGTTTCCCCGCCAGGTGCTGGAAACCCTGCGCCAGCCGCTGGAAACCGGCGAGGTCGCCGTGGCCCGGGCGAATGCCCATGTCCGCTATCCCTGCCGGTTCCTGCTGGTGGCGGCGGCCAACCCCTGCCGCTGCGGCCATATGACCGATCCCGGCCGCGCCTGCGCCCGCGCCCCGGCTTGTGGCGCGGACTATCTCGGCCGCATCTCCGGCCCGCTGATGGACCGGTTCGATCTGCGGGTCGAGGTGCCCCCGGTTTCCTGGTCCGACCTCGACCGCCCGGCCGATGGGGAAAGTTCGGCCACCGTCGCCGCCCGCGTCACCGCCGCCCGCGCGGTGCAGGACCACCGCTTCGCCGGACATGAGGGGCTGCGGGTCAACGCCGATGCCGAAGGTGCGGTGCTGGACCAGATCGCGACGCCAGACGCCGGGGGGCGCGATCTGCTTCTGCGCGCCGCCGACCGCTTCGGCCTGTCGGCGCGAGCTTACCACCGCATCCTCCGGGTCGCACGCACCATCGCCGACCTCGACGGCTCCGCGACGGTGCGCCAGCCGCATATCGCCGAAGCGCTCAGTTACCGCATCGCGCCGGGGGCGGGTGCGACGCGGGGTTCATAAAGCGGGACGGATGGCGGCGCGGCAAAGCCATCGAAGCAGGGTTAAATTCGGCCAAACCTGCCAGCCCAAGGGCAATCCGGTATCGCAGAACAGGCCAGGGTCCGGCCAATCGCCCGCATATTCACGCCTGTCCAGCCCAATCGGCCATGCAATCCGAGCCAAGAACCTGCCGGCAGGCGGAAAACCCTCGCTCACCCGCGCCCCCCTCGCATCGCTCAGGCCTCTCCGGCCCGATGACAATAGCTTGCGCCACCCCCCTGCCACCTCGCACCACCAGCACAAGACCCGGAGTTGCACGCGGTCCATGTGACACCGAAAGACCCGCGATCATGCTGTAAGCCTGCGGAATATCATCGCCGCTTCGCCTCGATCGCCTCCCATATCGTGGCAGCGGCATTGGTGCCGTCGAAGCGTTCCAACTCCTGGATCCCGGTGGGAGAGGTCAGGTTGATCTCTGTCAGCCAGTCGCCGATCACATCGATACCGACGAAAATCTGCCCATGTTCCTTCAGGACAGGCCCGATGGTGCGGCAGATCTCCAGATCGCGCTCGGTCAGGCCGACCTTTTCGGCGCGCCCGCCGACATGCATGTTCGAGCGCGTCTCACCCGCCTGCGGCACGCGATTGATTGCACCCACCGGCTCGCCATCGACCAGAATCACCCGCTTGTCGCCTTTCGAGACGTCGGACAGGAACTTCTGCACGATCATCGGCTCCCGGCTCATGCCGGTGAACAGCTCGTAGAGCGACGAGAGATTGCGGTCGTTCTCGTCCAGGCGAAACACCCCGGCTCCGCCATTGCCATACAGCGGCTTGAGAATGATGTCGCCATGCCGTGCCTTGAAGGCGCGAATCGTCTCCAGATCCCGGGCGATGGCCGTCGGCGGCGTCAGTTGCGGAAACCGCAGAACCAACAACTTCTCCGGGAAATTGCGCACCCAGAACGGATCGTTCACCACCAGCGTCCGGGGATGGATCAGCTCCAGCAGATGGGTCGTGGTGATATAGCCCATGTCGAAAGGCGGGTCCTGCCGCAGCCAGACCACGTCGAAATCCGCCAGGTCGACCTCGACCTCGGCACCATAACTGACATGATTGCCGATTTCCCGCCGCAGTTCGACCGGGAACCCCCGCGCCACCACCCGCCCCTCGACGAAAGCCAGCTTGTCGGGCGTGTAGAAAAACAGCGAATGCCCGCGCGCCTGCGCCTCGATCGCGATACGGAAGGTGCTGTCGGCATTGATATTGACGGAACCGATCGGATCCATCTGCAGGGCGACTTTCAGGGACATTGGCACCTCCTTCGGGTGCCTCTTGATGGCCGATGCCCGCCGGACATGCAATCAGGCAGCGAAGGCGTTCTCGATCACCTCGATGCGACCGGTCGCATCGACGAGGGCAACGTCGAACCGCGCCTCGGTCAGCGTGCCACGCGGCTCTCCGGCCAGGAACTCCTCGGCGGCGCCGTAGATGCGCAATTGCTGACGCCGGCTCAGACGCTCGGCGGCCCGCGCATGGGTCTGCGCCGATTTGACCTCGATGAAAACGACGCCGTCGCCTTCACGCGCGATCAGGTCGATCTCGCCGGACAGACCCTGCCACCGCCGTGCGGCGATGGCCCGCCCCGAACGTGCATAAAAGCTCGCAACCGTTTCCTCTGCCGCCATTCCGCCATGCCAGGCCGTCGCGCCCCGCAGCGACCTGGCCCTCTGAACCCCGGTATCCGTCATTCCCGCTCTCCCAGTTTCAGCGCCATCTGATAGGCATCACGCCGCGGAATCCCCAATTCGGCAGACACGGCCGCCGCCGCATCCTTGACCGACATTTCGCCGAGCGCGCGCCGAAGCGCCGCCTCGACCGCCGCCGGATCCGCCGCGATCACGCCGGCCCGGTCGATCAGCACGACGATTTCGCCCTTCACCTCACGCCCGGCGAAATCTTCTGCCAGCTGCGCGAGCGTTCCGCGCGAGACTTCCTCGAATCGCTTCGTCAGTTCGCGGCAGACCGCCGCCGCCCGTCCTTCGCCCAGACTGTCGCGCAATTCGACTAACAAGCGATTAACGCGTTTGGGCGATTCGTAGAGAACCAGCGTCGCCGGGATCGGCGCCAGTTCCGCAAGAAAGCTCGCCCTTGCCCCGGCGGCGGCCGGCGGAAATCCTGCGAAGAGAAACCGGTCGGAGGGCAGGCCCGCGACCGTCAGCGCGCAGATCACAGCCGAGGCGCCAGGCGCGGCCAGCACCCGATGCCCGGCTTCGATCGCGGCCCTGGCCAGTTGGAATCCCGGGTCGGCCACCAGCGGCGTTCCCGCCTCCGAGGCATAGGCGACCGACTGTCCCTCGGCCAGTGCCCGCAACAACCGGGGCCGCGCGGCCTCGGCATTGTGGTCGTGGTAGGCGATCAGCGGGCGGTCGCCCAGGGGGATGCCGTGGATCTCCATCAGGTGGCGCAGGGTGCGGGTGTCCTCGGCCGCCAGCACGTCGGCCATGGCCAGGGTGTCGAGCGCCCGCAGCGTGATGTCGCGCGCCGCCCCTATAGGGGTCGAGACGAAATGCAGCCCCGGCTCCAGAGGGCGAAGATCCGCCGTCCAGGGTCCGGGCGCGGGTCTGCCGTTGGCCAATGGCCCTCTCCCTTGCAAAGTTTACTTCGGCGGACGAACCGCCTAGGCTCCGGCCTGCCCGTCGCCTCGGAGTAAGATACGCATGTTGTCCGTTTTGCAGAAGGCCCGCAAGTCGCTGGCCCAGGCCGCAACCGCCGCCGCCGTACTTGTCCTCGCCGCCTGCGTTCCCGCGGGTTCCCCGACCGGCGGCCCCGCCATCGACGCCGGGGCCCCGGTGCCCGTGGCGCTTCTGGTGCCGGCCGGATCGGGCCAGGCCAGCGACGAGTTGCTGGCGCGCAGCCTGCAAAACGCGGCGCGGCTGGCGATTTCGGATCTCGGCTCGGTGCGGATCGACCTGCGGGTCTATCACACCGGCGGCCAGCCCGGCCAGGCCCAGGCCATGGCGGTCAAGGCGATCGACGAGGGGGCGAAGATCATCCTCGGCCCGGTCTTCGCGCAAGAAGCCAATGCCGCCGGCGTCGCCGCCGCCGCGCGCGGGATCAACGTGCTCAGCTTCTCGAACAACGCCGACATCGCGGGCGGCAACGTCTTCGTGCTGGGGCCGACCTTCGACAATACCGCGCGCCGGCTGGCGCGCTACGCAGTGCGCAACGGCAAGGGCCGGTTCATCGTCGTTCATGACCGCAACACCGCCGGAGAGCTTGGCCGGGCCGCGATCCAGAGAGGCGTCGCTTCCGCCGGCGGCACCGTCGTCGCAACCGAATCCTACGAATTCTCGCAGAACGGCGTCGTCCAGGCCGCGCCGCAGATCGCCGCCGTCGCCCGCTCGAACGGCGCGCAGTCGGTGTTCCTGACCGCCGACACCGCCGGGGCGCTGCCGCTGATCACTCAGATGCTGGGCGAGAACGGCCTGTCCTCCCCGGCGGCGCAGTTCATCGGTCTGACCCGCTGGGACATCCCGGCCGCGACCCTCGCGCTGCCGGGCGTTCAGGGCGGATGGTTCGCTTTGCCCGATCCGCAGCTTTACCAGCAATACCAATCGCGCTATCAGGCCGCCTTCGGCGAGGCGCCCCATCCGATCTCGGGGCTGGCCTACGACGGGATCGCGGCCATCGGCGCGCTGGTCAAACAGGG
>JAATGA010000369.1 GCA_015654855.1 Rhodobacterales bacterium | reverse complement strand
GGTTTGCCTTCGAGGTCGAAGCGGTGGGTGACCGCCTCGATCTCGATCCGTCGGCCGGCGCTTTCGGTTGCGGCTTCGGGCCGCAGGGCCGTTGCGGATGCACTCACCACCGGACGACCCCCTTCTGCCAGACAAGCACCCGGTCGCGGACGCGGAAGGTCAGCGTGATCAGGCCCGAGCACATCGCGGCCATGACCAGCAATGCGGCATACATGTTCGCGTAGGCGGCCCAGCCTTGCGCCCATTGCAGATACCAGCCGAGGCCGGCCTCGACCCCCAGCATCTCGGCCACGACCAGCACGGCGAAGGATGTGGACAGGCCCATGAACAGCCCGACGAACACATGCGGCAGCGCCGCCGGGATCGCCACCCGGGTGATCAGGAACCAGGGAGAGCCGCCGAGGGTCCGCGCGATTTCATAGTAGTCGCGGTTCACCGCCGCCACGCCCGACCAGGTGAGGACGGCCACCGGAAAGGCGGTGGAAAAGGCGATCATGAAGACGCTCGCCGAACCCGAGGTCGGGAAGATGAAAAAGGCCAGCGGCAGCCAGGCCGTTGCCGGCAGCGGGCCGATATAGCGCAGAAGCGGTACGCCCCAGTAGCTCGCCGCCTTCGACCAGCCCATGGAGATGCCGATCAGAAAGCCCGCCACCGCGCCGAAGAAGAAGCCCTTGGCCAGCAGCCAGACCGAATGCCAGGCGCTGTAAAGGATCTTGGGCGTATCGTAGAGAAAGACCTCGGTCATCGCCTGGGGCGTGGGGAAGAAGGGTTGCGGCAGCCAGCCGGTCTTGGCGGTGATCACCGTCCACAACACGGCCGCCAGGCCAAGCACCACGAACCAGGGGCCGCGCAGCGCGCTCCACCGTCCCAGCCCGCCGAGGCGGTCGCCGAAAAGGCCGAGCAGCACCAGCGCCGCCCCGACCGCGACCCAGATCAGCGCGGTTTCCCTTATCAGGGGCTGGAACGTCAGATCCGGCCACCAGTAAAGCACTGCCGCCGCCGCGAACCAGCCGGGCGAGGCCAGCAAAACCACCGGCTGCACCGCCGGACGCGGCCCGGAGGCGGGGACGAGGCCAGCCAGCCCCGCCCCGCCCGCAAGGGGATTTCCCGAAGTCATCCGCTTGCCCCCCTATGCGCTCAGCACATCGGCATAGACCCGGTCGGCAAAGGCCGCGGGGTCGGTCGAGGGGCGGAAGACGTTGATCTCGCGCAGTTCCTCGGCGTAAAGCGCGATCTCGGTCTTCAGATCTGCGCCGGTCGGGGTGTGGTCATGCGTCTGATCCTTCAGCACCGCGACCAGATCCTCGACGGAACGGTTTCTGGGCGCATTGGGCAGGAAGGCGGCCGCCGCATCCTCGGGTTTCGCGACGGCCCAGTCCTGCGCCTCAAGCAGGGCGCGGGTCAGGGCGGCGGCGGTTTCCGGCTCGTCCCGGATCAGGCTGCCGGACAGGCCCGAGATGCAGCAGACCCGGTTCTCGAACCCGTGGTCGAGGTTCGAGGCGATCTGGACATATTTCCCCGGCTCGTCGTTCAGCCAGAAATAGGCGCGCGGATCGCCGTCGGCGATGGCGTCGATCTCGCCCCGTTGCAGGGCGATTTCCAGCACGTCGGTGGAAAAGGCCTTCCAGGTCACATCGGTTTCGGGGTTGATCCCGGCCTTGTGCAGCAGGATCGAGAAGAAGTTCTTGCCGGGGGCAGCCAGGTCGGTGACGCCGATGGTCTTGCCCTTCAGCTGCGTCAGCTCGGTCAGCCCGCTCGACCCGAGGGCGACAAGGCGCGAGCAGCCGCCATGGGTGCCGGCGGTGATCTTCACGTCGAAGCCCTGTTCCAGCGCCTTGAGCCAGCGCAAAGCCATGCCGATGCCGCCATCGGCCTTGCCTGTGGCAATCGCCTCCAGCAGCGCCTCGGTCGAGCCGCCGAAGTTCACGATTTCAACGTCGAGGCCCTGCTTGTTGAAGATCCCCTTGTCGACCGCCAGGAAGGACGGCGCGAGGCAGATCGCCGAGGCGTTCGAGGCGAAGCGGATCTTGCGCAGCGCGCCCCCGCTTTGCGCGCGGGCGATTGATCCTGCGCCAAGGCCCAGGAAGGGTGCGGCGAGGCCGATGCCGGCGGCGGTTTTCAGCAGGCCGCGACGGTTGAGGCGGGGGGTTCGGGGGTCGGTCATGAAATCTCTCCGATGGCTTGGGCCGGCGATGCGCGGCAGATGCGGGACAGGGGTCACTCGGCCGCGTGGGTGACGGGGGTGCGTTCCTCGGCGGCGACCAGCGCGCGCAGGCGCGGGATCAGGTCGCGGCCGTATTCGACGGCATCGGACAGGGGGTCGAATCCCCGGATCAGGAAGGTCGAGATCCCCAGCCGCCAATAGTCCAGCAGCGCATCCGCCACCTGGTCGGGCGTGCCGACGAGCGAGGTCGAATTGCCCGCCGCCCCGGTCAGTTGCGCGATCCCGGTCCAGAGCCGCTTGTCCAGCCGCACCCCCTGCGCCGCCGCCGCCAGCAGCCGGCGCGAGCCTTCGTTGGCAGGTTCCGACCGGTTGGTGTAGGACGAGGGCACGCCGGGCTTGCCCGCCGCGCGCAATTCGGTCGCGCGGGCGAGGATGCGGTCGGCCCTGGCCCAGGCCTCTTCCTCGGTGCGGCCGAGGATCGGACGCAGCGACAGCGAAAAGCGCGGATCGCGTCCGTAGCGCGCGGCCGAGGCGCGCACGGCGGCGATGGTCTCGGCCACCTGAGCATGGGTCTCGCCCCACAGCGCATAGATGTCGGCGTGTTTGCCCGCGACCTCGATCGCCGCTTTGGACGAGCCGCCGAAATAGACCGGGATCCCTGCCTCGGTCAGCGGTTTGACATCGGAAAACGCGCCGCGCAGGCGATAGTACTCGCCGTCGTAGTCGTAGGGTTTGTCGCTCGTCCACTCGGCGCGCAGGATGTCGAGATACTCGCTGGCGCGGGCGTAACGTTCGTCCTTGGTCAGGAAGTCGCCGTCCTGGGCCAGTTCGGTATCATTGCCGCCGGTGATGATATGAACCGCCGCGCGGCCCTTCGACAGATGGTCGATGGTGGCAAGCTGCCGCGCCACGATGCTGGGCGCGTTGAAGCCGGGGCGGTGGGCCAGCATCAGCTTCAGCCGCTCGGTATGGTCGGCGACATATTGGCCGACCAGCAGGCTTTCGGGCGAAACCGAATGGAAGGCCAGCAGCACCCGGTCGAAACCGCCGTTCTCATGTGCGGCGGCGACGGCGCGGATATAGTCGCGGTCGATGATCGCACCCTGGCGCGGGATGGTTTCCGAGGCGTTGTGGTTTCCGATGAAACCGATCACTTCAAGCGGGTTTGCGGCAGACATTTGCGGTCCTTTCGGCAAGGGAACGAGGGGGAGGTCAGAGGCCAAGCGCCAGGCGGCCCGCATTGACGAGGATCGTATCCTCCTGCGGGCTGTGGATCCGGCCGCAGAGCACGTCGCGCCAGTGGCGCTCCAGCGGGTTGCGCCGGGCGATGCCGTGGTTTCCGGCAAGCTTCAGCGCCTGATCGACCGCCGCGATGGCGTTTTCGGTCGCGACATGTTTCAGAAAACCGATCTCGGTCGCGGGGGGCAGGCTGCCCGCATCCACATCGGCCGCGACCGAGCGGATCAGGCGCAGGTTGACGGCCAGGCGTTCCTCGATCCCGCCGACCGCCTCTTGCTGGCGGGGCAGTTCGGCCAGCGGGCGGCCGAGGTTCGCCGGAACGCGGGTCTTCAGGAAACCGACGATCCAGTCGCGCGCGGCCTCGGCCACGCCGGTGTAAAGGGCCGCGATCAGCAGACTGATCCAGGCGCCGGCTTCCTCGGCGCGGGTGGCCCAGTCGGCGGGCTTGCGGATGTCGGCGGCGTATTCGGCGGGCAGTTCGACATCCTCGAACACCACGTCGTGGCTGGCCGAGCTGCGCAGGCCGAGCGTGTCCCAGGTGTGCTCGATCCGCACGCCGGGGGCGGAAAGCGGCACGAGGAACTGGCCGACGCGGGGGTCGTCCTCGTCGGTGCGGGCCCAGACGAGGCCCCAGGTCAGCCCCTCGCTGCCGGTGGAATAGATCTTGCGGCCCGTGAGACACCAGCCGGTGGCGGTACGCCGGGCGGTGGTCGCGGGAAGACCGCCGCGCATCGGCGTGCCGAGGTCGGGCTCGACCCGCAGGGCGTTGATCAGCTCGCCCCGCCGCGCCCCGCCCTCGACGACGCGCGCCGCGAGGGTCGGGTCCCAGCGACCTTTGGACAGGGTGGCGAGGCTGGCATAGTGCATGACCAGCACCAGCGCGGTCGAGGGGTCGGCCTTCGCCACCTCGCGCACGATTGCGGCCGTGGCCCCGAGGCCGAGGCCCCGCCCGCCGAGCGCCACCGGCGCGGTCAGCGCCAGCAGACCCGCCTCGCCGAGAAGGCGCAGGTGTTCGTGCGGAAAGGCGCCCGTCGCGTCCTGTTCCGGGATGCGGTCGGCCAGGCTCGCGGCGATGCGGCGGGCGGTCGCGACCTCTTCCAGGGCGGGGGTGATCGGGCTTTGCAGCATGTCGCTTTCCGTCGTTGCATCTGGCGGGACGACCCCGCCGAAGGGCGGAGGCCGGGTTAATCCCTGGTTTCCGGCTCGTATTTTACCGGTCCGGGCGCGACTAATCTTTCCAAAGCGGGCGGCGCAGGCAGAATGCGCGTTCTGTGAAAGCGGCGCGTTCATGGATTCCGATGGCGATATGAGCCTGGCAGCGGTTTTCCATGAGAAGGACTCATACGCGGCGGGCGGCGGCGGGATCCGGGGATTCGCCGCAGCCCGATGGCGGAGGGGTCAGGGCCGGACGACCCGGAACCGCGACACGCCGTCGTTGGCCAGTTGCGCGACGAGCTTAAGCTCCCAGGCGATGTAGCCTTCCATCGCCTCGCGGGCGTTGTCGGTGCCTTCATAGGGGCGCTTGTAGGCGTCGATGGGTGTGGAGAGCCAACGGGCGTCGACCTCGGTCGGGCGGCCTTCGGCGGCCCATGCGGCGGTGCCGCCGGTCAGGGCAAGCACCTGGCGTCCGGTCGCCGCCCGGACGACTGCCACCGCCGCCGCCGCGACCACCCCGTCGGGCGAGGTCAGGACCACCGGCCCGTCGCCGGGCAGGGCGGCCAGATCGCGGGCGAGTTCCGGGCCGGAGGCGAACCAGGCGCCCGGCAGGTGACCGCGCCGGTAGACCGCCGCGCGGGCGAGGTCGACGACCGCTGCCTCGGGCAGGGCGGCGAGGTCCGACGGCGTGATGCCCGGCACCGAGGACAGATCGGCCCGCGCGACGGCGGGGCGGGTGAAATCGGCGGGGGGTTCCGCCCCTTCGGCCAGGACATGCACGTCCCAACCCATCTGATGCAGCCAGCTTGCCGCCATCCGCGCCCGGACCCCGTCGTTGTCGTAAAGCACGATCCGCGCACCGCGCACCGCGACCCATTCGTCGGTCGCCTGCACCAGTTGCCCGCCGGGGGCGGAGGCGAAGCCCGCCGGATGCCCCGCCGCATATTCCGCCGGATCGCGCACGTCGAGCGTGTAGAGCGTCCGCTCCCCCGCCTCGGCGCGGAACCCGGCGAGGTCTTCCAGACCGATCACCGGCACGCCGACGCGCCCGGCCCAGGCCGCGGCGCGCGCCCGCGCCACCGCCCGCGCCTCGGCGGAAGGATCGGGCGCCCGCGCCTCGGCCTGTCCGGCGAGGGGCAGACCGGCCAGGGTCCAGCCAATGGTGCCGTTCCTGAGCGCCACCACCCGGTTGGGGATGCCGGCGTTCACCAGGCTTTGCGTGCCGATGATGCTGCGCGTCCGTCCGGCGCAGTTGACGATCACCGTCGTCTCCGGCCGGGGGGCCAGGTCGTGGATGCGCAGCACCAGTTCGCCGCCGGGAACCGAGCGGCCGCCGGGGATGCTCATCGTGTTGAACTCTTCGAAGCGGCGGGCGTCGAGCACGACGAAATCGCCGCCGCCGTCGAGGATGCGCTTCACCTCGGGCGCGGGCAGCGAGGGGGTGTCGCGGATTTCCTCGACCAGTTCGCCGAAGGCTTTCGAGGGTACGTTGACATCGCGGTAGACCTCGCCATGCCGGGCATAGCCGGAAAGCCCGCCCTCCAGCACGGCGACATCGGTGTAGCCGAGCGCCGCGATGCGGGCGGCACCGGGGGCGGCATAGCCCTCGCCGTCGTCATAGACGACGATCGGGGCGGACAGGCGCGGCACGAGGCCGGGCAGACGCGCCTCGATATCCGACAGCGGAAGGGTCAGCGCGAAGAGCGGATGCGCCTCGGCATAGGGGCCTTCCTCGCGCAGATCGAACAGCGCCACCTCTTCGCCCAGCACCCATTTGCGGCGCAAAGCCTCGGGCGTGATGGTTCGGGTCATGGCAGTCCTTTCAGAAAAACGCGCCGGTCGGCAGCGCGGTGGCGTTGAGGTAATGGTCGCCTAGCACCCGTTCCTTATAAAGACGCGGGTTGTGCGACGAGATCACCTTGATGTTGCGCCAGTGCCGGTCGAGCGCGCGGGTTACCGTCACGCCCGATCCGCTCGACACGTCGATCAGCAGGCCCGCGAGGTTTGCCGCCGTCTCGTCCGTGACGACCTTGGCCTCGGCGGCGGCCAGGCTGGCGGCCGTGGACAGTGCCGCCGCATCCGGCCCCCCGGCCCCCGCCCAGGCGAGGTCGAGCGCCGATGCCGCGCGATCCGTCACCGCCTCGACCGCCGCGCGCCAGGCGGCGATGCGGCCGACGGCGGCCTGGAGTTCCGGCTCGTCGCGGGGGCGTTCGGTCAGCGCGTGATAGAAGTTGCGGCTGCGCGCCCGCACCACGTCGAGCGCATCGCGGAAGATGCGGTTGACGATGCCGGAGATCGCGGTGGTCAGATAAACCTGATGGAAGGTGAAACCATGCAGGAAGGGCGCGTCCCCGGCTTGCTGCGGCGGGGCGAAAACATCGCCGGCCCCGACCCGCACCCGGTCGAAGACGGTGGTGCCCGATCCGGTCAGCTTTTGCCCGAACCCGTCCCAGTCGTCGTCGAGCCGCACGCCCTCGGCCCCGGCGGGGACCAGGACCTGACGCACCTCTCCCGTGCGTCCGTCGATGGCCGAGACGAACAGCCAGTCTGCATAGAGGTTGCCGGTCGAATAGATCTTTCGGCCCGAGAGCCTGTAGCCATCGCCATCGGGGTCGAGCCGCGCGGCCGGCGGCTGGCCGATCCCGCCGGCGGGGGCGGTCGAGATCTCGTTGAAGGCCACGCCGAAGGTCGCGCCCGCGCGCGCGAGCCGCAGGACGCGGGCCGACAACGGGTCGTCCGGCGTCCTGCGGTGGGTTTCCACCGCGAAGAAGTGGTTGCGGAAGACATGGGCGATGTTCGGGTCCGCCGTCGCGAGGTCGCGGGCGAGCCGGAACAGGTCGGGCAGCGACACCGCATCGGGGCCAAGCCGCAGCGCGCCGAAACCGGCGGCTTTCAGTTCGGTGGTTTCGGCATGGATCGGGGTGCGGGCGACATCGCGCGCCGCTGCCCCGGCGGCGAGGCGGTCGAAGGTCGCGGCAAGGCCGAGGCGATGGGTGACAGGGGCCTGGTCGGGCCCCGTCTCTGTCGCCGGGGATGCGCTGGCGGGGTGGGACAGCGCCGCGCCGATCATCTCGGCCCCCCCGCCGCCAGCCGTCCCGGCCGATCCAGATCGCGCGGATCGGTGAAATGCGGCAGGCCGAGGTTGTCGCGCAGCGTCGTGCCCTCGTAGTCGCGGCGGAACCGGCCGGCCTTCTGCAATTCGGGGATCAGCGCGTCCACGATATCCTCAAGCCCCGAGGTCTGCACGTCGACGTTCAGGTTGAACCCGTCCGCGGCCCCCGTGTCGACCCAGTGCAGGATGTCGGCGGCCACCTGTTCGGGGCTTCCGACCACCATCCGGTGTCCGCCGATGATGTTCGACAGCGCCGCCTGCCGCGCGGTCCACCGGCCCGGGATCGCCTCGGACAGGATCTGCCGGCGCGGCCAGCGCGAGGCGATGGGGACATGCGGCTCGCGCGCCTCGATCAGATCGAGCGGCAGCGCCTCGTCGAGCGGCAGATCGTCCGGCGTCAGCGCGAAGATCCGTGCCAGCTCCCCATGCAGGAAACCGATGTCGAGCAAGCCGTCCAGATCGTCCTTGCGGCGATGCGCCTCGGCCTCGGTGCCGCCGAGGATGGGGAACAGCCCCGGCGTGACCAGCAGGCCGGAGGGATCGCGCCCGTTCGCCTGAGCGAGCGCCTTGACCTCGGCGTAGAAGCCGCGCGCGCCCTCGATGGTGCGCTGGCCGGTGAACAGCGCGTCGGCCCATTTCGCCCCGAAGGCCTTGCTTTCGCCGGACTGCCCGGCCTGGAAGATCACCGGGCGACCCTGCGGGCCCACCGGGGCCGACAGCGCGCCCTGGCTGCGGAAATGCGCGCCCTGCACGTCCACGGGGCGCAACAGCGCCTCGTCGACGAAGACGTTGCGCGCGGCATCGGCGACGATCGCCGCCTGGGGCAGGGAATCCCACAGGCCGGTGACGATCTCGGCGAATTCGGCGGCGCGGCGATAGCGTTCCTCTGCCCGAAGCCCTTGTCGAACCCATGCGCGGCCAGCGCCACCGGCGTCTGACTGGTGATGATGTTCCAGGCCGCCCGCCCTTTCGAGATATGGTCGAGCGAGGCGATCTGCCGCGCCACGGCATAGGGATGGCCGAAGATCGAAGAAGTCGTCGCGACCAGTCCGATGTGGCTGGTGTGCTGGCTCAGCGCCGACAGCAGCGCCACCGGCTCCAGCGCGCGCCAGGGGCGGGTATGCGCCTCGTCCACCAGGCCGCCGGGATTGTCGGCCAGAAACAGCGCGTCGATCCGCCCGCGCTCGGCGATCTGGGCGATGCGGATAAAGGCGTCGATGTCGGTCGAAAGCCCGGCCGCACCGGGCAGGGTCTTCCATGCGGCGTCGTGCCGGCCCGAGGCCAGCACGTTCACGCCCAGTCGGACAGGTCTTGCCATTTTCGCCCCCTTACACCCGGACCGCGTAATCCGAGACCTTCACGGCCTGCGGCAGGATCTTGCGCTCGGCCAGCCAATCCGCCGCCTTCTGGAAATCGGCGATGAAGCTGGTGTCGTCGGCCTCGTAGAACAGGTTCTTGCGCTTGAACGACAAGAGCTTGTTTTTGACCGCATCGTCGTAGCCGCCCTCGGCCTGGGCCAGGGTCTCGGATTCCTCGGGGTGTTCGCTCTGCCACTGCCCCTCGACCTTGTATTCGTCGATCACGGCGCGCACGGCTTGCGGGTTCTTTTCGGCGAAGTCGCGCAGGGTGACGAGCGAGGTGTAGTCGATCAGGAAATCCAGATCTGTGCCCTCGAAGAAGATGTCCTTCGCGTCATATTGCTCGCGCGCGATGTCGACGCCGGGCGACCACATCGACCAGGCGTCGACCTTGCCCTGGCCGAAGGCGGGGGCGGCGTCGGGCGGGTTCAGATAGACGAATTCCACCTGATCGCGCGGCACGCCGTTCTTTTCCAGCGCCGCGACCAGCAGGAACTCTCCCAGGCCCGAGCGGTTGACGGCGACGCGCTTGCCGGCCAGGTCTTTGACCCCGTCGATGCCGCTGTCTTTCTTGACGATGATCGCGGTCGAGCGCGGCGAATAGGTGTTGAACTGCACGAAGGCCAGCGGCGAGCCGGCGATGATCGCCGCCAGTGCCGGCGTGGTCGAGCCCCAGAAGCCGAAATCGGCGCTGCCGCCGACCACGGCCTGAAGCGAGGACGCATGGTTCGGGAAGGGGCCGACCCATTCGACCTTGACGCCTTTGGCGGCCAGGCGCTTCTCGAAATCGCCGCGCTGCTTGGCGATCAGCGGCAGCCCGCCCTTGCCCCAGCCGAGGCGGACGGTATCCGTTTCGGCGGCGCGCAGGATCGCGGGGGCGGCGGGGATCAGGGTGGCGGCGCCGAGCACGGCGCCGGCCGCAAGCAGGCCGCGGCGGTTGATGGGGGTGGTCATCGGGAAAGCTCCGTTCTTCGGGATATGGGCCGTCCGGCCGCCGGAAAGGGGTCCGGCGGGTGCGGGCAGGCGGATGGGGGTGTCTTGTCCCGCGCCTCAGGCGGCGCGGCTGTCGTTCTCGACGCCGAGTTCCTTCAGCAGCCGGCCGCGCAGGGTGGCCGGGGGGGTGTCGGCGGTCAGATGCGTCGAGGCGATGGCCCCGGCGCGCATCACCAGGATGCGGTCGGCGATGGCGATGGCCTCGTCCACGTCATGGGTGACCAGCAGCACGCCGGGCCGGTGGCGGGCCACCAACTCGCGGATCAGCAGGTGCATCTTGATCCGGGTCAGCGCGTCCAGCGCCGCGAAGGGCTCGTCGAGCAGCAAAAGCTTCGGCTGCCGCACCAGCGCGCGGGCGAGCGCCACCCGTTGCGCCTGGCCGCCCGACAGGTTGCGGGGCCAGTCGTCCTCGCGTCCCTGAAGGCCGACCTCGCGCAGCGCCTTTTCGGCGCGTCTGCGCCCCTCGGCCGTCTCGTTGCCAAGCGCCACGTTGCGCCAGAGCGGGGCCCAGGGCAGCAGCCGGTGTTCCTGGAAGACCACGGCGGGCTGCGCCGGCCCCTCGATATGGCCGCCGTCTACCGGATCGAGGCCGGCGAGCGCGCGCAGAAGCGTGGTCTTGCCGCAGCCGCTTTCGCCCAGCAGAGCCACGAATTCGCCGGTGCGGATCGTCAGATCCAGCCCCTCGATCACCACGCGCGGACCATAGGCGCGCCGCAGATTGCGTACGGTGACGGCGATGTCGCCTGCGGATTCGGACCGGCTCATGCCCGGGCTCCTTTCGCGTAATTGGGATGCCAGGCCAGCAGCCGGCGTTCCAGCCAGCGGGCGAGGCTGTCGGCGCCGACGCCGATCACCGCATAGATCAGGATGGTCAGCACGATGACGTTCGTTTGCAGGAATTCCCGCGCGTCCATCGCCAGAAAGCCGATGCCTTTGGTCGTGGCCAAAGTCTCGGCGATGACCAGCGCCAGCCAGGCCGTCGCCAGCGAATAGCGTACCCCGGTCAGGATCGAGGGCATGGCGCCGGGCAGGATGATCCGCCGCACGGTTTCCAGTCGCGACAGCCCCTGCACCCGCGCCAGCTCCAGCAGTTTCGGATCGACCTGGCGGATGCCGAGCACCGTGTTGATATAGATCGGGAACAGCACCGCCAGCGAGACGAGGAAGATCTTGCCGCTTTCGTCTACGCCGAACCAGACGATCACCAGCGGCAGAAGCGCCAGGAAGGGGATCGCCCGGATCATCTGGATCGAGCGGTCGAACAAGGCCTCGGCCAGGCGCGAGAATCCGACCAGCACGCCGAGGCCGAAGCCGATGCTGCCGCCGATGGCGAAACCGGCGGCGGCGCGCAACAGGCTCGCCCCCAGATGTGCCGGCAATTCGCCCGAGCGGATCAGCCGCCAGGCCGTTTCGGCCACCGAGGCCGGCGAGGGCAGAACCTGCTGCGACATCAGCCCCGCGCGGCTCGACACTTCCCAAAGGGCGAGGATGGCGAGGGGGACGAGCCAGGACAAAAGCTGATACCGGGCCTCGCCGCCCGGCAGTGCGGGGGCGCTGCGGGTCGGTCGGGCCGTCACGGCGGGCCGGTCGGCGCTTTCGAATGTCATTCCACGTCCTGTCGTTATGCGCATGGTCTGGCCGCGGGGTGGCCCCGTGGCTGGCGACAGGCTAGCACCTGGCATCCGACATGAAATTCCAAAGCCGGCGAGGGTCGCAGGGCATTCCTTCTGCCCCGGCTCGCCCGCAGAGAATGCCGGCCGGGATATGAGCGGAACGGCGCTCGGCCATGAGATTCGCTGATATGCGCGTCGAATCCGGCCCGGCGCTAGGTCTCGAACGGCTCTCCGAGCGAGGCGACGGCGTTCAGCCGCATCCGCCTGCGGTCCGACGAGATGATGCCCAGGATCAGGATGGTCACCAGATAGGGCAGGCTCGCCAGCAGTTGCGAGGGCAGGCCGACGCCCGCCGCCTGGGCCGTGAGTTCGGCCAGCGACAGCGCGCCGAACAGGCAGGCGCCGAAGAACACCCGTCCCGTCATCCAGGTGCCGAAGACCACCAGCGCCAGCGCGATCCAGCCGCGCCCGGCGATCATCCCGTCGGCCCAAAGCGGCGTGTAGACGGTCGAGGCATAGGCCCCCGCCACGCCCGACATCGCCCCGCCGAAGGCGATGGCGGCGGCGCGCAGGGCGATGACCGGCGTGCCGATGGCATGGGCGGCATGGGGATTTTCCCCCACGGCACGGATGGTCAGGCCGAGTTTCGTCGCGCGGAACATATACCAGATCGCCGCCGTCGCGATCAGCGACAGCCAAACCGCGGCATCCTGCACGAAAAGTCCGCCGACCACGGGCAGCGACGACAGGCCCGGCAGCGCCAGCTTCGGCAGGCCGGTAATGGTCAGGCTTTCATAGGGCTTGCCGACCAGCGACGACAGACCGAGGCCCAGGATCCCGATGGCCAGTCCCGCCGCGACCTGGTTGGCGCGGAAGGTCAGCACCAGCACGCCGAAGACCATCGCCAGCGCCGCCCCCGCGATGGCGGCGACGCCAAAGGCCAGCATATGCCCGCCGCCCTGATACACGACGATGAAGGCGATGGCGGCGGCGAAGGCCATGATCCCCTCAAGCCCGAGGTTCAGCACGCCCGAGCGTTCCACCACCAGCTCGCCCAGGGCGGCGAGCAGGAAAGGCGTCGCCGCCGCCAGCATCCCCGACAGGATGAATTCGGCGGCGCTCATACCGGTTTCCCCGCCGGCTCGACCGCGACGAGGCAGTAGCGGATGAAGGTCAGCCCGCCGAGGTAGAAGACCAGCAGCAGGCCCTGGACCGTGCGCACCGCCGCGACCGGCAGGCCCGCCGTCACCATCGCGCTGTCGCCGCCGATGTAGAGCAGCGCCATCAGGAAGGAGGAAAACAGGATGCCGACCGGGTGCAGGCCCCCCAGGTAGGCCACGATGATCGCCGCATAGCCGTAGCCGGTCGAAACCGACCGCTGCAACTGGCCGATCGGCCCCGCGACCTCCGCCGCGCCCGCAAGGCCGGCCGCCGCGCCACCGATCAGCAGCGACAGCCAGATCGCCCGGCTTTCCTCAAACCCGGCATAACCTGCGGCGCGGGGCGCAAGGCCGCCGACCAGAAGCTGATAGCCCTGGAAACTGCGCTGCATATAGACAAAGGCCGCCAGGGTCGCGACAAGGGCGAACAGGAAGGAGATGTTCACCCGCGTGCCGGGAAACAGCACCGGCAGCATCGCATCCCATTGAAACATCACCGATTGCGGGAAGTTGAACCCGGCCGGATCCTTCCATGGCCCCAGCAGCAGGTAGTTCAGCACCTGGGTTGCGACGAGGCTGAGCATCAGGGTCACGAGGATCTCGTTCGCGTTCAGCCGCGCGCGCCAGAAGGCGGGGATCGCGGCCCAGAGCGCGCCGCCAAGCGCCCCCATGACCATCATCGCAGGCCAGATCCACCAGCCGGCAGCGGTCGGGAAATACACCGGGATCGCCGAGGCGAAGATCGCGCCGAGGATCAGCTGCCCCTCGGCCCCGATGTTGAAGATCCGCGCGCGAAAGCCGATGGCCAGGCCTTGCGCGATCAGCAGCAGCGGTCCCATCTTCAGCAGCACCTCCGACAGGCTGCCCCAGTCGGCCAGCGGCTCGACCAGCAGGGCGTAGGTCGCGGCCCCGGGTGCGACGCCGATGATCGCGAACAGTACGGCGCTCGTCGCCATGGCGAGGACCAGGGCCGCCAACGGTGCGATGACCGCTGCTCGGGTCGAGGCATGGTCGCGCCGGATCAGCCTATAGCGCATCGACCGCCTCCTTCGCGCCGATCATCCATTCCCCGACCTCTCCCGCCGTGGTCTGCGGCAGCGGCAGCGAGGGCGACAGATGGCCGTGATGCAGCACATGCAGGCGGTCGCAGATCTCGAACAGCTCTTCGAGTTCCTCGGAAATCACCAGGATCGCCTTGCCGGCATTACGCATCGCGACAAGGCGGTGACGGATGGCGGTCGCGGCACCGATATCGACGCCCCAGGTCGGCTGGGCCACGAACAACAGATCCGGGTCCAGCAGGATCTCGCGCCCCATGATGAACTTTTGCAGGTTGCCGCCCGACAGCGCTCCGGCCTCTGCCTGGGGTCCCGAGGTGCGCACGTCGAAATCGCGGATGGTCCGTTCGGTCCGCGCGGCCTCGGCCCTGCGGTCGATCAGACCCCGGCGGATCAGCCCGCGCGAATGCGCGGTCAGCAGCGTGTTGTCGGCCAGAGACATTTCCGGCACGGCACCCCGGCCCAGACGTTCCTCGGGAACGAAGGCAAAGCCGGTCTTTCGCCGTGCAGCCGCGCCCAGATGTCCGAATGGGCGGCCACCCATGCGGATCACGTCGCGCGACAGATCGGGCAGCCGCCGCTCGCCCGAGATCAGCGCGGCCAGTTCCTGCTGACCATTGCCGGAAATGCCGGCGATGCCGACGATCTCGCCGGCGCGAACCTCCATCGTGATGCCCGAGAGCGACACGCCGAAGGGGTCGTCGTTGGTCCAGTCGAGGCCCGAAACCTCCAGCAGCCGTTCGCCCGGTGTGCGTGCCTCGGCGGGCAGGGGTGCGGGCATGGCGCGACCGATCATCAGCGCGGCAAGGTCGGCGGCAGAATGCGCGCGGGGGTCGACCTCGCCTGTCACGCGGCTCGCGCGCAAGATCGTCGCCCGGTCGCAAAGCGCGCGGATTTCCTCAAGCTTGTGGCTGATGAACAGGATCGACACGCCCCGGTCACGCAGCCGCCGCAGGGTTTCAAACAGCCGTTCCACGCTTTGCGGGGCCAGGACCGAGGTCGGCTCGTCGAGGATCAGCAGCTTCGGCTCCAGCATCAGGCAGCGCAGGATTTCCACCCTTTGCCGCTCGCCCACCGACAGGGAATGGACCATCGCGCCGGGGTCGACCTCCAGCCCGAACTCCCGGCCCAGATCGCGGATGCGGGCAGCCAGCGCCGCCTTCTTGCCCGGCACGATCAGCGAGATGTTCTCGGCCACGGTCAGCGTCTCGAACAGGCTGAAGTGCTGGAAGACCATGCCGACGCCAAGCGACCGCGCCTCAGCGGGGGATCCGGGGCGGACGGACCGCCCCTGCCATTCCATCGTGCCCTCGTCCGGCACCTCGACCCCGTAGATCAGCTTCATCAGGGTCGATTTGCCGGCGCCGTTCTCGCCCAGGATGGCGTGGATCGAATTGGGCATGACATTCAGGTCGATGGCCGTATTGGCGGCCACCGTGCCATAGCGTTTCGAAACGCCCGCAAGGGAAAGAAGCGGCACCATGCCTTATTGCGGCAGCGGCGTGACGACGCCCTTCACATGCCAGTCCATGGCGAGGATCTGGTCGTCGGGGATCACCGCGCCGGCGGCGGCGACCTCGGTCCCGTCGGCCTTCAGGATCGGGCCGGTGAAGGGGTTGAAGCTGCCGGCGGCGATCTGTGCCTCGGTCTCGTCGATCTTCGCCTTGATGTCGGCGGGGATGTCGGGGTTCCAGTCGGCGACGAAGACCACCTTGTCGGCGATGCCCAGCCAGTGCGACGAGCCCTTGAAGGTGCCCGCGATATGCGCCTCGACCTCGGCGATGAAATAGGGCGACCAGTCGGTGCCGACGACACCGAGGTATTTCGTCGGGGCATAGGACTTCATCGACGAGTTCAGGTTGAAGGCATAAACCCCCGCCTCCTCGCAGGCCGAGATGACCGAGGGCGTGTCCTGCGCATTCGAGAAGATCACGTCGTTGCCCTGGGAGATCAGCGCCTTGGCGGCGGCCTGCTCTTTGGCCGGATCGAACCAGGAGTTCACCCAGACCACCGAGACCTCGATCGCCGGATTGACCGATTGCGCGCCAAGCGCGAAGGCGTTGATCGAGGTGATCAGTTCGGGGATCGCGAAGGCCGAGACCGAGCCGATCTTGCCGGTTTTCGACAAGGCGGCGGCGGCCATGCCCATCAGATAGGTGCCCTGGAAATACCGCGCCGCGAAATTCGCGAAGTTCGGCGCCACCTGATAGCCCGAGGCATGGATGACCGAGACATCGGGGAAGCGCCGCGCCAGTTGCAGCCCGCCGTTCATATAGCCGAAGGAGCCTGCCAGGACGAATTTGTTCCCGTCGGTGACGGTCTTTTGCATGATCCGGTCGGCATCCGGGCCTTCGGGTATGTTTTCCAGCACCGTCAGCTTCACCGCGTCGCCGAGCTTCGCCACCACCCCGTCGAGACCGAGCTTCAGCGTATGCGACCAGCCCACATCGCCAAGCGGCGAGGGGGTGATCAGCGCGATCCCCAGCGGATCGGCGGCGCGGGCAAGCCCGGGCAGGCCAAGCGCCGCGGTCGCGGCGGCGGTGGTGGCCATGAACTGGCGGCGGGTCTGGGTCATCTTCGGCAATCTCCTGTCAGGAAAGGGTGGCCGTCAGCACGGCCTCGGCTTCTGCGAACATCTGCGCCTCGTCCAGGCCGGGGAATTCCCCCTTCGCCCAGACGATGCGTCCGTTGATCATGGTCAGGTCTGTGGGGCTGCCCACGCCCAGCTTGGCGGGCAGGCTTTGCGGGTCGTGGCGGGTGCCGACGTAATCCATCCGCCTTGTGTCGATGGCGAAAAGGTCGGCGGCCATTCCTGGTGCCAGCCGGCCGATGTCGCTGCGGCCAAGCGCCCTGGCCCCGCCCTCGGTCGCCATTTCCAGGAATGCCGCGGGCAGCGGCACCGGATCGGCGCGCGTTCCGGCCACCAGGCATTGCAGCATGTAGCCTGAATGGATGCAGTGCATCAGATTGGAATTGTCGTTCGAGGCCGAGCCGTCGCAGCCAAGGCTGAGCGGCACGCCAAGCGCCGCCATGGCCGGAATATCGGTGACTTCCGCGCCGACCAGGTAGACCGGCTCGGGGCAATGGCTGACCCCGGTGCCGGTGGCGGCCATGCGCGCCAGTTCGTTCCGCGTCAGTTCCCAGCAATGGGCGTAGAATGTATCGGGACCGCAGAAACCGACGCGTTCCAGGTATTCGACAGTGCGGACCCCATGACGGGCGCGGATGACCTCTGCCTCGCCCTCGCCGACATGGGTATGCAGGATCACGCCTTTGTCGCGGGCAAGGCGCACGGATTCGGTGAAGGTGTCGAGGTAGCAGTTCACCGGCTGGCAGGGGGCCACAGCGACCTGACGCATCGCGAAGGGGCCTGGCTGGTGAAAGGTGTCGATGGCGCGCTCGCAATCGGCGATGAATTCGTCTGTCGTTTCCAGCATCTCGTCGGGGATGGTGGAGCCTTCGGACTTCGGCAGGGTATTGCCGCCGCGCCCGGCGTGGAACCGCATCCCCAGCAGTTCCGCCGCCTGAAACTGGCGGTCGACGATGCGTTTTCCGGCATGGCGGGGGAAGTTGTACTGATGGTCAAAGGCCGTGGTACAGCCATGCTTGATCAGTTCCGCCATGGCGGTCAGCGAGGAATGGTAGAAGCACTCTTCCGTCAGCCGGGCGAAGATCGGATAGATCGTGTCGAGCCATTCGATCACCGCCATCCGCGTCCAGTCCAGTTCGACCCGGTTGCGGACGAAGGTCTGGAAGAAATGGTGATGCGTGTTGACGAGGCCCGGGTAGAGGAACCAGCCGGTGGCGTCGATCACCTCGGTGCCTGGCGGGGCGGGAAGGCCCGGTCCGATGCCGGCGATGGCCGGGCCTTCGGTCAGAAGGTCGGCGTCCCGCAGCACCTCACCCCGGGCCGAGGTCACGATGGCGGCGCAGTTTCGGAACAGCACGCCCATCAGGCCGCCGCCCCGCCGTAATCGGGGCCGGGCTCCGGTTTCAGATCGTGCAGGCGATGGATACCCGGCATCTCGATAAAGCCGGGCAGGGCGCGCAACCGGCGCATCCACAGCCGGATGCGGGGCCAGGCCCCCAGTTCCACCCCGCCATCGGGGGCGAGCGCCACATGCGGGAAAATCGCGATATCGGCGATGGTGGGTGTGTCGCCAAGAAGGAAACCGCACCCTTCCTCGCCCGCCTCGAACAGCGCCGCTTCAAGGATGCGGAGCCAGAGGGAGCCTTCGGCGCGCAGAGCGTCGATGTCGCCGGGCACCTCCAGCATGTCATGCTGGCGCGCACCGCCTAACGCGGCTGCGAAATGGCGGCTGCGGGCCAGCCATTCCTGCGCAGACGCACCTTCGGCGGCGAAGGACGTGCCGGTCGCCAGATACATCAGGATCGCGGCTGGTTCCGCCAGCGTCACCTCGCCATCGACCAGAACCGGCAGCGTGCCGGCCGGGTTGATCGCGCGGAAGGCCGCACCCTTTTCCGCCGCGCCGGGGTAGAAATCCACCGCCCGGGTTTCGAGGCGCTGCCCGGTCAGCGCGGCCAGCAACCGGACCGCATAGCAATCCGCCGAAAGAACATAGTCGTAAAGGATCATGCCGCCACCAGTTGCGCGCCGTAGGTATAGCCCCGCCGTTTCAGCCAGCGGCGATAGGCGATCGAGGTCAGATCGGCGCGCGTCGGGCTTTCCATCCCGGGATCGAGCGGCAACCGGCGCGGGATCTGGTTTTCCAGGATCGAACGGTCCTGAAGGAAGATCATCTGCTGGAACTGGATCATCTCGGCCATGCTTGATGCGTCGTCATACAGCGCCATCCACGGCCAGACATCGCACAACTCCTCGGTCAGGGGCTGGACGAACAGCGCGATCACATCCCATTCGCCCGGCATCGGCGGGCTGGTTTTATACAGCACCGAGCAGGTCGGATGCGGCACGCGATACATATATTCCGTTTCGATCCCGCCTTCCGCCGATTTCGCGGCCTGAGGCTGATAGAAGCGGACCTTGGTGGCCCAGACCTCATCCACCTCATCGCGGATCCGGACATCGTAGCGGTAGACTTCGGTATGCGGCTCGGAGCCCAGAATGTCGGTATGGACGAAGGGGAAATGCGCGATGTCGAGGAAGTTCTCGACTGCCCGCAGGGGCGAGCATTTGACCCGCACCATGCCGACATCGACCAAGCGGCGGCCCGGCTGCGCGGCCTCGGGGATCGGGAACAGATCGCCCGGTGTGCCGAGACAAGTCCAGACATGGCCGTAGGCGATGGTCACCGGCAAAGCGCGGCCTTCGGCGGTTTCGACCTGCGGGCCGGAGTCGCCGGCGCGGACCCGGATCGGTTCGCCCAGCAACAAAGTGTCGCGGCCCCGGGCGGGGGGCAGCATGGCGGCGATGGCCACCGGATACCATTCGTCGCGCTTGTCACGAGTCATGCGGCGATCTCCTCTGCCTCGACGGCGCGGCGGAAGGCCTCCAGCGCGCGGGATGCGGCGATGCGCGCGGCGCTGTCGGCGGGGGTGATCAGCGCATGGACGGCGGTTTCCTCGCCCATGTCCTGCAAGGCCAGGATCAGGGGCGCGGCGAGGTCCGGCAGGCTGACAGGCCCCGGTACGCCGGGGACGACACCCGCCGCTTCGGTCACCGCCGATGCCGGGGAGGCGATCACCAGCGAGCGCAGGGGTTCGGCCCCGGTTTCGGGCGGGGCACTCTCGGGCAGGGTCTTGGCGATCCAGATCAGCCCGCCCGCCTCCGCGACCGGATAGCTGTGAACACGGATCGCCGCCGGCGGCTCCAGGTCCGGGTGGGCGGGGATCTTGCGGCATTGACCGGCGGTGTCATAGCGCCAGCCGTGATAGATGCACGAAATCATCTCGCCACGGACAAAGCCATGCGACAGCCGCATCCCCCGGTGCGGACAGCGTTCGGGAAAGCAAGACAGCCGCCCGGTCGCGCTGCGCCAGACCACAAGCTCGCCCCAGGGGGCGCGCACGGGAACGGCTCCCCCCGGCGGCAGGTCAGGGGTCAAGGCGACGGGGGTCCAGCTGACTGACATTGAATGGCTCACAAGACGGTTCGGAACAGCCTTATCCCGCCCGCCGGCGGCGTCAGCGGCGGCCATCCGGGCCCGCCGGTGCTTACCCGCCCCGCGTGTGTCGCCGCCGCATTCCCTGACAATTCGCCCGAATTTCGGGCAAATGGCGAAGAGTTTGGCAGACCTGTCTTAAGGATGCGGCATCAACGATTCGCGGTCGATGCTGTCGACCATGACCTCGATCGGGCCGAGGCTGCATCCAAGCTCCATCGCGTCCACCAGGTCGGGCGGGCCGCCGACGGTCAGCTCGATCCGCCCGGGGGCGGTCGCCCCGAGTTCCGCCGTCAGGCCGAGCCTGCGGGCGTGGCGGTCGATCCAGCCAGGGAAAGAGGGCGCGCCGACCTCGCCCCGGATGGTGAACCGTTCCCGGATGGCGGTGTTGGCAGGCGGGGCGCTGATGGTCATGGGCCGGTCCTTTCGCGAGCCGAAGGCCGAAGGATAGCCGCCGTCGTCCCCCGACGCCAGGCCCGTTGGCCCGGACCTCACGGGAGATGGGCCAAAAGCTTGTGCAAGCTGCATTTCCGATATAGCATAGTAATTCTGTCAGAAATTATCCGAGGGTCCCCCCGTCCCCCTCTGTCGGAAAGGCCGCAGCCATGACCTTCCAGCCGACCATGCAGGCGGAATTGCGCGGGATCCACGCGGTGGAGCCCTTGCGGTTCCGCGCCTGGCAGGGGGTTGTGGCCGATTACTGGCAGGCGAGCGGCATTCGCGGCGGCGGCGGGCATTATCTGTCGCCGCATCCGCGCATCGTGCTGTTCCTCGACGACGGGGCCGAGGCGCTGGAGCTTGCAGGGCCGGCGCGGCGGGGCGCGGGGCTGGCGGCGGTCTTCGTTCCGGCGGATGTGCCGATCACCTCGCGCATCCTGCGCAACAGCCGCTTCGCCCATGTCGACCTGCATCTGCAAAGCGGCGCGCTGGAGCGCCGCATCGCCGCCCTGCATCTGGGCCGCGATCCGCGCCTGCCGCAGTTCGTGGCCGAGGGCGACCGGCTGCGTCCGCTGGCCCGGCTGATCGCCGACGAACTGGTCAACCCCCGCCGCCCCGAGGCGATGCTCGAAGGCTTGCTGATGGCCACCCTGACCGAGGTGTTCGAGGCCGCACCCGAGGCCGGGGCCAATGCCGGTGCCCTGAGGGTGCAAAGCGGCGGGCTGACGCCGTTCCAGATGGCGGCGGTGACGCGGTGTTTCCAGGGGGCGATCGACAGGCATCTGTCGGTTGCCGACCTCGCAAAGGCGGCCGGCCTGTCGGAAAGCTGGTTCGCCCATGCCTTCAAACTCGCCACCGGCCTGACGCCGCAGCGCTGGCAGATGCAGCGCCGCGTCGCCATCGCCGCCGCGATGATCGAGGCCGACCCGGCCCGCCCGCTGGCCGAGATTGCCGCCGCCACCGGCTTTGCCGATCAGGCCCATTTCAGCCGGGCCTTCCGGCTGGAGCACGGGCGACCCCCGGCCACATGGCGGCGCGACCTTGGGACCGGCGTTTTTCCAGCAGCCTCGTTCAAGTGACAGCAGGCCGGCACAAGCCAGGCCGGCATTCCCTACCTTAACCCCAGGTTAATCGCCCCGCCCTTTCACGGGGCCGTTTTCATATGGACAGGGACACGATGACGATTTCCCCGCTTGCCCGGCTGATGGGCCAGACCGCCCTGGTCGCCTTCCTTCTTCCGGCCGCCGCGCTGGCGCAGGACGACACCAAGGACGAGGTTGTGTTGCAGACGATCACCGTCCAGGGTTCGGCCGACGACGGCACCGGACCCGTGCGTGGCGCGGCCGATCCGGCGACGACCGCCGGGTCGAAAGCGGTGGCGAAGCTGACCGAGATCCCGCAGTCGGTGTCCGTCATCGGCTCGGAAGAACTGGATGCGGTGAACGCCAGCAAGGTCGACGGGGCGCTGGCCTATTCCGCCGGGGTGCAGACGCAGCCCTATGGCTATGACAGCGACACCAACTGGT
>JAATGA010000394.1 GCA_015654855.1 Rhodobacterales bacterium | reverse complement strand
GTCGAGGACGACTACGACTCGGAGTTCCGCTACGACGTCGCCCCCGTGCCGGCGCTCGCCACCCTGGACCCGTCCCGGGTCGCCTACCTGGGCACCGCGGCGAAGTCGGTCGCCCCGTCGCTCCGGCTCGGCTGGCTGGTCGCCCCGCCCGAGACGCTTGCGCCGATCCTGAAGGCGCGGGCGGCGATTGACCGTTTTACCCCGGTTTTCATGCAGAACGCGCTGGCCGATCTGCTGGCCGACGGCACGGTCGCGGCACACCTGCGCCGGAACCTGCGGCAGTATCGCGCGGCCCGCGACCTGGTGGTCGGAGTGCTGCGCGAGACCTGCGCCGGGATGCTGCGGCCCGAAGTCCCGGATCAGGGGTTGCACCTGATCGCACGGCTCCGCCCGGACCTGGCTCCCGCGCTGGCCCGCGCGATCCGGGCCGAGGCGCGCGTCGATGCGCTGCTTCTGTCGGAAACCCGATTACGTCCCGGCGGGACAGAGGGTTTCGGCCTGGGCTTTTCCGGCTTCGATCCCGGTGCCTTGCGAGCGGCGGCGACGGCCCTGGGAACGGCTGCCGCCCGCCTTGCCGGCTAGGCTGCATGACGGTCCTGACGACGCGCCTCTTCCGGCGGCCGCGGCCGGCCGGATCTGCGGATCAGCCAGGCCGCGCCCATCAGGTCGGGGATGCCCACCAGCCCGCGCGCGAGGTTGGAATATTTCGACCGCCCGCTGTGCCTTGGCCGGTGGGTGACGCCGACGGTGCGAACCCCCCACCCCTCGCGCAGCATCATCGCCGGCATGAAGCGGTGGATGTGATCGAAGAACGGCAGATCGAAATAGGCGTCGCGGCGAAAGGCCTTCAGCCCGCAGCCGGAATCGCGCACCCCGTCGCGCAGCAGCGCGCCCCGGATGCCATTGGCAAACCGTGAGGCGAGCCGCTTTGCCAGCGTGTCCTTGCGCCCCTCGCGCTGACCCTGCACGAGGCCGAGCGTGCCGCTCCGGTCGGCCTCCAACGCGGCGAGCAGCGGCGGGATCTGGTCGGGCGGGTTCTGCCCGTCGCCGTCCAGCGTCACGATCAGCGGCGCGCGCGCCGCGCGGACTCCGGTGCGGATCGCGGTCGACTGCCCGCGCGAGCGGCCATGGCCCAGAGACTTCAGCCAGGGGTGCCTCGTCTCCAGCGCCTGAAGGATGCGCGCCGTGCCGTCCTGCGAGCCGTCGTCGACAACGATCACCTCGAACCGGCGGTCGCGCAAGGCGGCAGCGACCTCTTCGATCAGGGGCGAGATCGCGGCGGCCTCGTCCCGCACGGGGATGACGACCGAAACAGCGGGAAAGTCGGCTGTCGCGAAGTCGGGGGTCATTCGACACTCCTGTAGCTTTGGGGGGCGTCGGCCACGGACCAGAGGCCGTAACCTTGCGAGCGGAAACGGATTTCGCGGAAGGGCGGCCAGTCGGGCGCAAGCGCGCCGGGACGGCCGAGGATGGTGCCCGCCGGATGGCTCGCCGCCCATGCCCGCAGCGCCGCGGCATCGGCGGGCGTAGCGACCGGTCCGGTCAGCCGGGCGGCGAAGTTGAACTCGGCATGGTAGGTCGCGCCGACGTAGGCGATCCCATCGGCTTGCCGGAGAGAGAGTTCCGCCGCGATCTCGCGGGTGCTGTATGCCGGCGCGACGGCGGTCACGCCGATCAGCAGGTTCGTGGCCAGCAGCAACCCCGCCGACAGGATCAGCGCGCCGGCGAACCCGCGCGCGCGCAGCCCAAGCCAGCACAGGGTCAGCACCAGCAGCCCCCAGGCGACCAATGCGCTGCGCGGCGTCAGCAGCGTCGCCGCATGGCCAAGGGGCAGCAGCCCGACCCCCGCAAGAACCGCCCCCACCGCCGCCATCGCCAGAACGGCCCCGGCGGGGGCGAGGCCAAAACGCGGTCTGTCCGCCATCAGGCGCGCGGCGATCAGCGCGAGCGCCGGAAGTTCCGGCACCAGATAGTGCAACTGCTTGCCACTGGTCAGGCTGAACAGCACGAGTGCGGCCAGCGCCTGGATCAGGCACAGCCGCAAGCCCGGCTCGGCCCGCCAGGGCGCATGACGCGCCGCCCGCCACAGTGTCGGGCTCCAGGCCAGAGGGAAGGTCAGCACCGGCAGAAGCGCGGGATAGAACCACCAGGGCCGGGCATGGGCGAAGGACTCCGTCAGCCGGCCCGCGCTTTGGTGCCACAGGATCGCGGCGCGGTATTCCGCCCCGCCAAAGGTCGCGGCGGGCACCAGCCAGATCGCGACAAGGCCCAGAGCCACCGCGAGGCCAAGGCCGATCCGAAGCGGCAGCGCGCGCCAGGGGAACCTGCGGCCGGACCATAGCGGCAGCAGCAGCGCAGCGGGCAGCAGATGGAACAGGATCACCGGCCCCTTGGTCAGCACGCCAAGTGCCAGGGCCGCGCCGAACGCGACCCAGGGGCGCAGGCTCTCCGGCGTTTGCGCCGCGCGGGCAAGGCAGATCAGGCCGACCAGCGCCGCCACCGTCAGCGGCACGTCGAACATGGTCAGCCCGGACGACAGGCCAAAGACCGTCAGCCCCGCCAACGCC
The DNA here is from genome assembly GCA_015654855.1 of Rhodobacterales bacterium. Classification (GTDB taxonomy): domain Bacteria; phylum Pseudomonadota; class Alphaproteobacteria; order Rhodobacterales; family Rhodobacteraceae; genus JAATGA01. Next base: position 903 of record JAATGA010000394.1, on the reverse strand, counting down.
AGCGCCGCCCGGCCGCCGATCCCCGCATCCTCGGGCCAGAGTCCGCGGCCCAGCATCGCCGTCAGCCAGACAGCCAGCGCGCCAAAGACCGGCACGACCATGCGCGCGGCGAATTCGCTGACGCCGAAGATCGCCCAGACGAGGTTGATCGCCAGGAACAAAAGCGGCGGCTTGTCGCTGTAGGGAGCGAAGTTCTTCGACGGCACCAGCCAGTCGCCGGTCAGGTGCATCTCCCATGCGACCGACAGATAGCGCGTTTCGTCGATCGGCGTCGCCGGGCGCAACAGCAGCCCCAGGGCCGCCGTCGTCAGCAGCACAAGCATGGCCAGGGCGACCGGGTGGCGGCGGATCATGCCTGGCTCTCCCGCCGCTGCTGCCGGCCGATCAGAGCGAGATTGCGGGCATAGATCGCAAGCCCCGTCGCCTGGCCGATGGCAAAGACCGGATCGCGCCGCCACAGAGCATAGGCCAGCAGCGTCGCCCCCCCGCCCAGGCTGAACCACCAGAAGGCCAGCGGCACGACGCTGCGCCCGGATCTTTCGCTGGCGATCCATTGCACCAGAAAGCGCGATGTGAACAAAAGCTGGCCTGCAAAGCCGATGGCCAGCCAGACGGACTCTGCTGTAAACATAGGCAACCCCTGCCGTTTGGCCCGGCGGATCGACGGGCCTTCCGATGCGCCGGATCGCCCCCGAACATTACGGTTCGCTTACGAAGCCGATGGCCCGGGGCGAAGAAGAAGAGGAATGCGCCGATGCGCCTGCTTGCCGTCGAGGACGAACCCGACCTGTCGGAGGTGATCGGCGCCTGCCTGCGCGGGGCGGGCCATGCCGTCGACCTGGCGCTGACGCTCGGCGATGCGGAGGCCGCGGCGGCGGGCACCGACTACGACCTGATCCTGCT
>JAATGA010000430.1 GCA_015654855.1 Rhodobacterales bacterium | reverse complement strand
GCCTGCGCCGCGCGGAGCTGCGCCTCTGCCTGGGCCTGAAGGGCATTGGCGGTTTCGACCCCGATCCCGGCCCGGCGCAACTCCGCCTCGGCCTGGCGTTTGGCGGCGTTGAGCTGAACCACATCCATCTGCACCAGCAGATCGCCCTTGTGAACGAAATCGCCCTCTTTCACCGCGATGGCGGCGATCCGGCCGCTGGCGAGCGCCGCGATGTCGACCTCGGTCGCCTCGACCCGGCCATTGCCCGAGGCGATGCCGGCGGGCAGGGCCGGGGCTTTCAGGGTCTGCCAGCCGAAATAGCCGCCGGCGCAGACCGCAATCGCGACCGCGCCGAGGAGCCACGATTTCCTGTCGAACATGTTCATCCGCCAAAACTCTGATAAGGGGCGCGGTGCCGTCCCGTCGGACGGGTCAGCAGGGATAGTGCACGGCCCCAGGGGCGAGTCAACCGCAGCCCGCTCGCCTGCGGCGATTGCGACACCCGGGGCGAAAGCCTTGCCGGGCGTGCGGTTACGGCTGGTCGAACTCCTCGGGTTCCTCGCCGTCGCCGGGCAGGGCGCGGCGGCCCGAACGGACCGTCTGGCGCAGGCGCTCCAGTTCGGCAAGGGTCGACAGCGCCTCTTCCGGCGCGGCCGCCGCGAGGCCGAGCAGCAGCAATTCCAGGCACAGCACCGTCACCCCGTTCAGCGCGATCCGTCCACTGCGCCCGCGCGGCACGGCCAGCACCGCCCGGCTGTCCCGGGCGAGCGTCGTGCCCTCGGTATCGCTGATCAGGACCAGCGGCACCTTGCGGTCGCGCGCGATCCGGGCGGTTACGGTCGCCTCGCGATAGGGCTTGCCGAAGGCCATCATCAAAAGCGCGTCGCCCGGCGCAAGATCCAGCAACTGATCGGCGAGTTCCGATCCGGTGCGGTCGATGACCGCCGCGGCGATCCCCTTGCGGCGCAGGCGGGCGGCGAAGTAATGCGCGATATGGGCCGTGGGTCCGATGCCGAAGACGACGATGCGGTGCCCCTGGCGCAGCACTTCCAGCGCGGCATGGATGGCGGTATGGAATTCCGGCGATTGCAGGACGGCAAGTCCGGCCGCATAGGCTTCGAGCACGGTCCCGAGGGCCGCGTCGATATCCTCTTCGGCATCGGCCAGGGTGCGGCGCAGGTTCTCGACCGGGGCAGTGCCTTCCCCCAGCGAGGCGGCAAGCTGACGACGCAGGTCGGCCAGACCGCTGAAGCCAAGCGCCTGGACGGTGCGTACCACCGTCGCGTCCGAGGTGCCGGCCGCCCGCGCGATTTCGATGGCCGAAGAGGCCAGCACCGTCAGGCGGTTCGCCTCGATGAACTCGGCGATGCGCAGCAGGGCGGGCGACAACCGTGCGCGCCGCCGCGCGAGGCGGTCGGCAAAGAGGTCGGTCCGGTTTGCGGTCGGGGATCTGGACATGGGGTCGGAGTATGCCTGTAGTGAATGCTGCGATTATAGTGCAAATAGGCAGGATATGCTACATCGGCGCGTTGCCGCGACGAGCGCTACCCTTCAGCCTCGCGCACTTCGGCGACCAGGCGATAGCCACCCGAGCGTTCGGTGATGATCAGGTTCGGCAGGGTCGGATCGGGTTCGATCTTGCGGCGCAGGCGGCTGACAGCGTTGTCGACGGCCCGGTCGACGGCGCGCGCCTTGCGGCCGGTGACCAGTGGCATCAGTTGCGCCCGTCCGACGACCCGGCCGGCATGGTCGATCAGCGCATAAAGCAACCGGTTCTCGCCGCCGGTCAGAATGATCTGCCGCCCGTCCGCCCGCAGGATGCGCCGGACCAGCGGATCGTGCAGCATGTCGCCAAAATACCGCCGCCGCATCCCGTGGTCCGGCCGTTCGGCGAAGCGGCGCAGAACCATGCGGATGCGGATCAGCAACTCGCGCGGGTCCGGTGGCCTGGTCACGAAATCGCTGACGCCGGAACCGAATGCGGCGATCTGGTCCAGTGTCGCGGTCGGCTCGGCGAGCAAGATCACCGGCGGGCCGCCCCGCGCGGCAAGCCAGCCACAAAAGCCAGGCTCCGCGCCGTCGGGGCTCGCCGCATCCAGAAGGATCAGATCCACCGGCTCTTCCCTGTCGAGCGCGGCGCGGGCGTCGCCCGTGTCGGTGGCGAGGCCGATGCGCAGCCCCTGCGACCGCAGAAGCCGGTCAAGGGATTCGCGCGTGTCGGCTGTGGCGCCCATGATCAGGATACGGTGGGCCTCTGATTCCATTCCTCGGGTGTTCCCTTCGCCAACAGGCGCCGCTGCCTCGTCCTGTCAACTCTATCGAACGAGCCGGATGTTTCCGTCGAACACGGTCGCCGGATCGCCCCGGCCGCTTCGGCAGACGGGTCGGGCGGAGAGCCTGCCGTCCGGTATCGCGCCCGGTGCGGAACGGTGCGGGTCCACTCTACAGCAGGGGTGATTTCAATAAAATATCAACAAGTTGTGTCAACAATGCCGCCGCCGCGCTCCACCATGAGGGGATGGATCGCGCATCCTAAAAACACCAAAGAGATGCTGTTCATCGGCGACATCTGGCGGACCCGGAAACCGGGCTTTCTGATCTCGCCCGCGCGTCCCGGCAGCGGGGCGCGCACCGTTCAGCCATAATGAAAAGGCCCCGAGGCCGGTTG
>JAATGA010000399.1 GCA_015654855.1 Rhodobacterales bacterium | reverse complement strand
GATCGCGGTCGCGCCGCTGGACTTTCACCTGTTCGGCATCCCCGACCGGATCGACGAGATGCCGGACGGCCGGCTGCATCTGATCGACTACAAGACCGGCAGCCCGCCGACCGAACGGCAGCAACGCGCCTATGACAAGCAGTTGATCCTCGCCGCTGCCATGGCGGAACGCGGCGGCTTTGCCACGCTGGGATCGCGAGAGGTGGCGCGGATCAGCTATCTGGGTCTCGGCGCGGGGGACAAGCTGGTGCAGACCGAAATCACCCCCGACCTGACCCTGCGCGCGTGGGAGGGGCTGGTGCGCCTGATCGGGCGTTACATGACCCGCGATCAGGGTTATGTCGCCCGCCGCGCGGTGTTCGAGGAACGCTTCCCCGGCGACTACGATCACCTCGCCCGGCATGGCGAATGGCAGATGTCGGATCGTGCGGTTCCCGAAACGGTGGGGTCTGCGGATGAGTGAGGTGAAGCGTGACGATGCCACCGAACGCCAGGTCCGCGCCGCCGATCCGGCGGCCACCACCTGGCTGTCGGCCAATGCCGGTTCCGGCAAGACCCGTGTTCTGACCGACCGGGTGGCGCGGCTGCTGCTGAACGGGACAGAGCCGCAGCACATCCTCTGCCTGACCTATACCAAGGCGGCCGCGACCGAGATGCAGAACCGTCTGTTCCGCCGCCTGTGCGAATGGGCGATGAAGCCCGATGCCGGGTTGCGGGCCGATCTTCTGGCCCTGGGCGAGGACGGGCTGACCCCCGACCATCTGGCCCAGGCCCGACGTCTGTTCGCCCGCGCGATCGAAACGCCGGGGGGGCTGCGTATCCAGACCATCCATTCGTTCTGCGCCACGCTCCTGCGCCGCTTTCCGCTGGAGGCCGGGGTCTCGCCGCAGTTCGTGGAGCTTGACGACCGCGCGGCGCGACTCCTGCGCGAGGAGATCGTCGAGGAACTGGCCCTGACCCGGCGCGGGGTGATGGAGGATGTGGCCCGCCATTACGCGGGCGAGGATTTCGCCGGCCTGATGGAAGAGGTCGCGGGCAATGCCGCCGCCTTCGAGCCGATGCTGGACGAGGCGGCGGCGCGGGCGATGTTCGGTGCGGCCCCCGACGACAGCCCCGCCGCCGTGCTGGCGGATGTGTTTCTGGGGGCCGAGGCCGATCTCGTATCCCGCATCCTGCCGGTGCTGCTCGCAGGCAGTTCCACCGACCAGAAGGTCGCGGCGACGCTTTCCGCCTTGCCGATGGATGCGCCGGGTCCGGGGGGGCTGGCCGCGCTGGAGGGGTTGTTCCTGACCGGGGCCAAGGCGAAGGAACCCTTCACCGCCAAGATCGGCAGTCTGCCGACCAAGGCCACCCGCGCCGCGCTCGACCCCGCCGACCTGACCCGGCTGGAGGAATGGATGGCGCGGGTCGAGCGCGCGCGCCCCCGCCGCCTCGCGCTGACCGCGGCCGAGCGGACGGCGGTGCTGCACCGCTTCGCCGCCGCCTTCCTGCCGCTTTACGCAGCGCGCAAGGCCGCGCATGGCTGGCTCGACTTCGACGATCTGATCTGGCGGGCGAAGGCGCTGCTGACCGACCCTTCGGTCGCGGCCTGGGTGCTGTTCCGCCTGGACGGCGGCATCGACCATATTCTGGTGGACGAGGCGCAGGACACCGGCCCGGACCAGTGGCGGGTGATCGAACTGCTGGCCGCCGAGTTCACCGCGGGCGAGGGTGCGCAACAGGGCAGCCGGACGCTGTTCGTCGTGGGCGACAAGAAGCAGTCGATCTATTCCTTCCAGGGGGCCGATGTCGCCGCCTTCGACGCCAAGGCCGCGGTGTTCGAGGCGCGGTTCCGCGCCGCCGGCCTGACCTTTCGCACCGAAAAGCTGGAACATTCCTTCCGCTCATCTCCGGCGGTGCTGGGCCTGGTCGATGCTGTTTTCGCCGGAGCCGATGCCGCAATCCCGCGCGCCATGGGCGAGGGGATCGCCCATATCGCGCAGCGCACCGGGATGCCGGGACGGGTCGATCTGTGGCCGCTGGTGGAACCGGCGGGCGATACGGAGGAGGACGACTGGGAAAACCCCGTCGACCTGATCGCCGTTACGCACCACGCCGCGCGTCTGGCCCGCGATGTCGCGGCCGAGATCAGGGCGATGATCGAAGGCGGTGTGCAGATCCCCGACCAGGGCGGGATCCGCCCCTGCCATGCCGGCGATTTCCTGATCCTGGTGCAGCGCCGTTCGGCGATATTCGCCGAGATCATCGACGCCTGCAAACGCGAGGGCCTGGCCATCGCCGGTGCTGACCGGCTGAAGCTGGGGGCGGAGCTGGCGGTGAAGGACATCGCGGCGCTTTTGTCCTTCCTCGCCCTGCCCGAGGACGATCTGTCGCTGGCGACGGCGCTGCGATCCCCCCTATGCGGTTGGTCCGAGGCCGAGCTTTACGATCTGGCGCAGGGGCGGGGCGGCTATCTCTGGCAGGCGTTGCGCAACCACGACCGCTGGCCCGGGACCCGCGCCATGCTGGCCGATCTGCGCGACCATGCCTATTTCCTGCGGCCTTACGAACTGATCGAGCGCGCGCTGACCCGTTGGGGCGGGCGGCAGCGGCTGGTCGCGCGTCTGGGGGCCGAGGCCGAGGACGGCATCGACGAGTTGCTGTCGCAGGCCCTGTCCTACGAGCGAACCGAGGTGCCGGGCCTGACGGGCTTTCTGACGCGGCTTCAGACGGATGAGGTCGATGTCAAACGCCAGATGGAAAGCGAGGGGCGGCGCATCCGGGTGATGACGGTGCATGGCTCCAAGGGGCTTGAGGCGCCGATCGTCATCCTGCCCGATACCGCCGACCGCAAGCCCCGCGACCGGGACGAGGTGCATGTGCTGGGTTCCGGCGCGGGCGTCTGGCGCATGTCGGGGGACGAGGCGCCGGACGCCCTTGCCGCCGCGCGGGCGGTGCGGGCGGAGCGGACCTCGGACGAGAACCTGCGCCTGCTCTATGTGGCGCTGACGCGGGCGCGCTACTGGCTGATCGTCTGTGGCGCGGGCGAGGCGAAATCGGATGCGGCCTGGCACAACATGGTCGCCGCCGGCATGGGCCGGGTCGGGGCCGCGCCGGGTCCTGGGGGCCGGCTGCGGTTCCAGACCGGCGACTGGCCCGACTCCGCGCCGGGACTCGTGTCCGAACCGGTCGCAGCCGTGACGCTGCCCCCTTGGGCGCTGACCCCGGCCGCCGCGCCGGACCGCCCCGCGCGGCCCCTGACGCCCTCGGACCTTGGCGGGGCGAAGATCCTCTTCCGCCCGGGCGAGGCGGAAGGGCCGGACCAGGCCGAGGCGATGCGGCTCGGCAGCCTGCTGCATCTGCTGCTGGAACGCCTGCCCGGCGTGCCCCGTGCCGACTGGCCCGCCTTTGCCGATGCCCTGGGGGCCGGCGCGCAGCTCGCCGAGGCGACGGCGGTGCTGGACCGGCCGGAGCTTGCACCCCTGTTCGCACCCGGCACGCTGGCCGAGGTGGCGGTGACGGCCCCCTTCGGCGCGGGTCGGATCGTCGGCACCATCGACCGGCTGATCGTAGCCCCCGACCGCGTGACGGCGGTGGACTTCAAGTCGAACCGCGCGACCCCCGGCCGCCCTGAGGATGTGCCCGAGGGTATTCTGCGCCAGATGGCGGCCTATGGCGCGGCGCTGGCGGCGATCTGGCCGGGGCGGCGGGTCGACCTTGCTATCCTGTGGACGGCGACGGCGGTGCTGATGCCGCTGCCGCCGGACCTGGTGGCGGCGGCCGGGGAACGCGCCCTTGCCGATGGTCGGGGTTGAAGGTGGATACCCGACCGGCCACAGCATCCGGCGACCTTGACGCGGGCCGGGACGATACCTAGCTTTGTTGCCAACACTCCCTTCCCCCCCTTTTTCCGATCAGGAGAGATCATCATGGGCGCTGCCACCGTCGCCGTCACCGACGCCACCTTCGATGCCGAGGTCCGCAAATCGGACGTTCCGGTCGTCGTGGACTTCTGGGCCGAGTGGTGCGGCCCGTGCCGTCAGATCGGCCCGGCTCTGGAAGAGCTGGCGACCGAATATGCCGGCAAGGTGAAAATCGTGAAGGTCAATGTCGACGAGAACCCGGAAAGCCCGGCGGTTCTCGGCGTGCGCGGCATCCCGGCGCTGTTCCTGTTCAAGGACGGCGAGGTCGTGTCGAACAAGATCGGCGCCGCGCCCAAGGCTGCGCTGGCGAACTGGATCAACTCGGCGATCTGATCCGCCTGCGATCACGCGACGCAGCGGGCCCTTCGGGGCCCGTTTTCGTCTGTGCGCCGCAGTCGCCCGGTCTTGTCCGTCCCGGCGGCTGCGGCCATATAAGGCGCAACGAAACCTGGCTGAGACGGAACCCCGCATGTCCGAAGACAAATTCCCCGGCTGGCATGGCACGACGATCATCGGCGTGCGGCGCGGCGGTGAGGTTGTGGTGGCCGGCGACGGCCAGGTGAGCCTTGGCCAGACGGTGATCAAGGGCACGGCGCGCAAGGTGCGGCGGCTGACGGTCGGCGGTGCGGATGTGGTCGTGGGCTTTGCCGGATCGACGGCGGATGCCTTCACCCTGCTGGAACGGCTGGAGAAAAAGCTTGAGGCGTCACCGGGGCAACTTGCGCGCGCCTGTGTCGAGCTTGCCAAGGACTGGCGCACCGACAAATACCTGCGCAATCTGGAGGCGATGCTGATCGTGACCGACGGGGCCGCCATGTTCGTTCTGACCGGCGCGGGCGACGTGCTGGAGCCCGAACACGACGTGGCCGCCATCGGCTCCGGCGGGAATTACGCGCTCGCGGCCGCGCGGGCGCTGCTGACGGCGACGGACCTGCCGGCCGGAGAGGTTGCCCGCCAGGCCATGGCGATCGCCGCCGACATCTGCGTCTACACCAACGG
>JAATGA010000045.1 GCA_015654855.1 Rhodobacterales bacterium | reverse complement strand
GGGTGTCGATCCCTCGATCATGGGCGTCGGCCCGATCTTCGCCAGCCGCAAGGCGCTGGACAAGGCTGGCTGGAAGGTCGGCGACCTTGACCTCATCGAGGCGAACGAGGCTTTCGCCGCCCAGGCCTGCGCGGTAAACAAGGACATGGGCTGGGATCCGTCGATCGTGAACGTCAACGGCGGGGCCATCGCCATCGGCCACCCGATCGGCGCCTCGGGCGCGCGCATCCTGAACACTCTGCTGTTCGAGATGGGCCGCCGCGACGCGAAAAAGGGTCTCGCGACCCTGTGCATCGGTGGCGGCATGGGCGTTGCCATGTGCCTGGAGCGGGCCTGATCCGGCACCCGGGGGCGCGGTCCCGACGACCCGCCCCCGCCCTGCCCGGCGACCTGGACCCTTCGGCCATTTCGCCACCGCAGCATTGTCATGGTAATTTTGCTGCGAATGCACAATCCACATTGAAATAATATTGCGAGGTCGCCTTGCAAAGGGTAGCAAGGACCAAAGCATTTTGTGGAGGAGGAATCATGTCCAGAGTTGCGCTCGTCACCGGAGGAACGCGCGGGATAGGCGCGGCGATCTCGCTGGCCCTGAAGGCGGCGGGATACAAGGTCGCCGCGAACTATGCCGGCAATGATGAGGCGGCCCGGGCCTTTACCGAAGCGACCGGCATCCCTGCCTACAAATTGTCGGTCGCGGATTACGAGGCCTGCGAGGCAGGCGTCGCGCAGGTCGCGGCAGAACTGGGACCGATCGACATCCTGGTGAACAACGCCGGCATCACCCGCGACGCGATGTTCCACCGCATGACGCCGCAGCAGTGGAAAGAGGTCATCGACACCAACCTGACCGGGTTGTTCAACATGACCCATCCGCTGTGGTCGGGAATGCGCGACCGCAAATTCGGCCGGGTGATCAGCATTTCCTCGATCAACGGCCAGAAAGGCCAGGTCGGCCAGGCCAACTACTCCGCGGCCAAGGCCGGAGATCTGGGCTTCACCAAGGCGCTCGCCCAGGAAGGCGCGCGCGCCGGCATCACCGTCAACGCGATCTGCCCCGGTTATATCGCGACCGAGATGGTGATGGCCGTGCCGGAAAAAGTCCGCGACTCGATCATCGCGCAGATCCCCGTCGCCCGCTTGGGCGAGCCGGAGGAAATCGCGCGCTGCGTGGTGTTCCTCGCCTCGGACGAGGCCGGTTTCATCACCGGCTCGACCATCACAGCGAACGGCGGTCAGTTCTTCGTCTGACCGCGCCGGAACACGCTCTGTCCGACGCCACCGGAATATATATCAGGACCCGCGCCCGCCTCTGCGCGGGTCTTCGCTTTCGCCGGTCACGGCGGGGAACGCCTGTTCGCCCTGCACTCCATGTCCGAAAATATCCCGGAAAAGCGACCCGCACCGGCAGGGATACCGCTCCGACCTGCGGCAGCACGGCGACGGTGGCCGAAAGGGGGAGGCGCCGGCAAAGGCCCCGCCCTTTCCACCGGGCCGCGACGCGAATCCCGACCGGACCCGTTCCGCCCACTTCCCCTTTTGCCCCGAACCGCCTAGGCAAGGGATCGCGGAGCCGCAACGCCTCCGCATCGGAAGGTGCGGACCATCCGACGGACAACAAGCATCGGGGGCGGGAATGACGCGCGGCAAGGCCACGGCCATCGGTTTCACGGCGATCCTGATGTGGTCGCTGCTGGCGTTTCTGACCATCGGCTCGACACCGGTTCCACCCTTCTTGCTGAACGCTTTGTGCTTCGGCATCGGTGGGCTGCTGGCGCTCGGCTGGCTGGTCATGGGGCCGGGACTCGGCGTGTTGCGCGGCATTTCCTGGAAGGTCTATGCTTTCGGCACGCTTGGGCTTTTCGGTTATCACGCGCTGTATTTCACCGCCTTCCGTATCGCCCCGGCAGCGGAAACCGGGCTGATCGCCTACCTTTGGCCGCTGTTCATCGTGCTGTTCTCCGGCCTTCTGCCGGGAGAGAGGCCAGGACCGCTGCACATCCTCGGCGCACTGATCGCCTTTGCCGGGGCGGCGCTGATCATCCTCGGCCGCGACGGCGATGGGGCCGGGCTGCCGGTTGCGGGCCTGGCGCTGGCCTTCCTCTGCGCGCTGACCTGGGCCGCCTATTCAGTGCTGTCGCGGCGTCTCGGCGCGGTGCCGACCGAAAGCGTCACGGTCTATTGCCTGGCCACCGCCGCGCTGTCGCTGATCGCGCATCTGATCTTCGAACCGACACTCTGGCCCGAAGGCGCCGGGGGCTGGCTGTCGGTGCTGGCGCTCGGCCTCGGGCCGGTGGGAGCCGCTTTTTTCACCTGGGATGTGGGCATGAAAAAAGGCGACATCCAGTTGCTGGGCGTCGCCTCCTATGCCGCGCCGCTGTTGTCCACGCTGGTGCTGGTGGCGGCGGGGATCGCAAAAGCGTCCTGGACGCTGGCCCTGGCGGCGGGGATGATCGCCGCAGGGGCGGCCCTGGCGGCCCGGGCCGGCGCCACGAGGGCACCCGGCCCGGAGGCCGAAGGCGTCACGCCTGGCTCAGCCGGCTGATCTCCTCCTTCAGGCGCAGCTTCTGCTTTTTCAGGTCGGCGAGGATCAGGTGGTCGGTCGCGGGTTTCCGCTGCTCCTTTTCCACAATGGTGGAGAGGTGTTCGTGCTTGCGGCGCAGTTCCTGCACATGCGAAGCGATCGTCATTGCCATTCCTCCGTTCTCTGTCTGCCAATGTGATCAGTGCAGCACGGAAAGCGAGTCGTGTCATCCGCTCGTTACGTTAAGGGTCAGTAAGCCTGTCGGAATTCAGCCGGTCCCTGCCGGAAACGCCTCGCCGCCGCGCAGGATCCGGCCGGCGGCCCCGGTATAGCTTTCGCGGTCGCCGTCATGTGACGCGCCGTGATGCAGAACGAAGGGCGCCAGCAGCCGGAACGCCCCCCGCCCGCCCTTGCGCGCCCGCAGGATGACCCGCCCCGCCGCCCGCCCCTCGCGCGCGGCCAAAGGCAGGGCCGAGGCAGACCCCATCCGCCCGTCGAGGCCGGAAAGCGCATCCGGCAGGCCGTCCGCACCCAGAATCATCGTGAGCCACCCCCCGGGATCGAGCCGCGTCGCCGCCACCCGCACCCATTCCGCGAGCGTTCCGTCCACCCGCATCGCGGTGTCCCGCCCCGCCACCGGAGAGGGCGTGCCGCTCGTCGCGTAATAGGGCGGGTTGGCGATCACCTGGTCGAACCCCCGCCGCAAAGCATATGGCATAGCCGCCAGATCGCCCGTCACCACCTCCATCGCGATGCCGTTCCTTGCGGCATTGCGTCGCGCCAGATCGGCATAGGCCGGCTGAAGCTCCAGCCCCGCCAGCGCCAGATCCGGCACCCGGGCGGCAAGGCACAAAGCCGCCGCCCCCGCACCGCAACCGAGATCGAGCACCCGATCCCCGGCCCTCGCCGGGCAGGCGGCGGCCAGCAGCACCGGGTCGGTCGCCGCGCGATAGCCTTTTACGGGCTGCAACAGTCGCAATCGACCGCAAAGGAACTTGTCGTCGGAAAGCGCCTCATCGGCAAAGGTTTCGGACCCCGCTTCGGGCGGCGTCCCGTCGGCCCCGCCGCTCACCGTCCCGCCTCGATCCCGTTGTCGGTCATCACGATCCGCGCCCGCCAGAGGTCGACATCCCGCACCATCAACCGTTGCGGCAGGATGCCGAGGCTGCCGTCGAGGATGCTCATGTTTACGTCCATGGCAAAGGCGGTTATACCCTCGCCCGCAAGCAAAGTCGTGGCGAAGGCGATGACCGTCGGATCTGTTGTGCGCAGCAGCTCTTGCATGCAAAGACTTAGGCTGCGGAACAACCGGTGTCGAGGGCGGGCGAATGGGGCTGGACGAGGTGGTGCAGAAACCGCAGGACAGGCTGAACGCCTGGCTGGCCGGGGATATGGCCGCGGTCAATGCGCTGATCGACCGGCGGATGGTCAGCGAACACGCCCCCCGCATCCCAGAGATCACCGCCCATCTGATCAAGGCCGGGGGCAAGCGGCTGCGCCCGCTGCTGACGCTCGCCGCCGCGCGGCTGTGCGGCTATGAGGGGCCGTTCCACATCCACCTCGCCGCGACGGTGGAGATGATCCATACCGCGACCCTGCTGCACGACGATGTGGTCGACGAAAGCAAACAGCGCCGGGGCCGTCCGACCGCGAACCTGCTGTGGGACAATAAATCCTCGGTTCTGGTCGGCGATTACCTTCTGGCGCGGGCCTTCCAGCTGATGACCGACACCGGTTCAATGCGGGTGCTGTCGATCCTGTCCGACGCCTCGGCCACCATTTCCGAGGGCGAGGTGCTGCAACTGACCGCGGCGCAGGATCTGGCCACGGATGAGGCGATCTATCTGAAGGTCGTGCGCGGCAAGACCGCCGCCCTGTTCTCCGCCGCGACCGAGGTCGGCGGCGTGATCGCCGGCGCGCCCGAGGATCAGGTCCGCGCGCTGTTCGACTACGGCGACGCGCTCGGCATCGCGTTCCAGATCGCCGACGATCTGCTGGATTACGGCGGCACGAGCCAGGCCATCGGCAAGAACACCGGCGAGGATTTCCGCGAACGGAAGCTGACCCTGCCAGTGATCAAGGCGGTGGCACGAGCCGATGCAGCCGAGCGCGCCTTCTGGGCACGCGCCATCGAAAAGGGCGATCAGCGCGACGGCGATCTGGATCAGGCCATCGCCCTGATGCGCCGCCATGGCGCGCTCGACGCCGCAAGGGCCGATGCGCTGCAATGGTCCGCCCGCGCGAAAGAGGCGCTGAGATCTCTGCCTCCGCATGAATTGCGCGACATCCTGTCCGATCTCGCGGATTTCGTCGTAGAACGGATCGCGTGACGCCGCAGGGGTCGGTCCGTTGCCCCGCGCCCCTTCCCCATCGGGATCGGCCAGTGCGCCCGCGCACACCTCTTCCTCTTGACCCGAATACTCAAAAAAACGCAGCGCCGGGCACAACCGCCACAGGATCAGAACGCAAAAGGGCGGCGGGACCATCCCGCCGCCCTTTGCCATTCCAACCCCGCCAGGTTCAGCTTTTCGGCCGTTTCGGCGGAACAAAACGTTTCGACGTGTCGGTCGCATCGGCGCGGGGGCGGGCGGCGACAGGCTTGCCCGCCGGTTTGCCGAACTTGCCCGCCGGACGCGCGGGCCTGGCCGCGCCGTCCTGGGGTTTGAAGCCGGGCTTGAAGCCTCCGGCCCGGGCCGGACGCGCCGCACCCTCGTCCCGACCCTCGGCCACCTGCGACCGGAAGCCGCCCGCACGGGCCGGTTTCGCCTCGGACCCGCCCGAGGCCACGCCATGCGATTTGAACCCGGAGGAGCGCGCCGGCTTGCCCTCGCCGCCGCCATGCGACTTGAAACCGGTCGAGCGGGGTTTGCGCTCTTCATCCGCCTTCCAGCGCGGCTTGCGCTCGGCGCGGTCGCCCTCCGCCTCCTGGCGGGGGCGGAAGCCGCCCTCGGGGGCATCGCGGCGGGGCTGAGGGCGCTCGCCCGCGCCCACGGGCGACCAGGGCTTACGATCCCCTTCTTCGCGCCGGACATAGGGTTTGCGGGGGCCGGCATCGACCGCCTCGGCGCGCGGTTTGCGCGGGGCCGCCTCGCGGGTATCGGTCCGGGCATCGTCGCGCGGGACCGACCGCGCGGGCCGGGGCGCCTCGCCCTCATCCTCGACGAAGCGCGAGGGTTTGGGCTGATAGGCCGGTTTATCGGCACGCGGCGGGCGCGCGGGGCGTTCCTCGCGCGGGGCGTAATCCTCGCGGGGCGGGCGGGCGGGCCGTTCGGCGCGTTGCGGACGATCCTCGCGCGGGGCGGGCCGACGCTCGCTCCGCTCGGGGCGGTCGAAGCGCGGACGCTCGGGCCGTTCCAGATTCGGCGCCTCGGCGAGGCGGGTCATGGTCAGGCCCTGGTCGATTTCCGAGGTCGCGGCGAAGCGGTCGGCGACGCCTTCTGCGATCTGGACGAAGCTGCGTTCCTGCTGCACCCGGATCGCGCCGATCGCGTTGCGGTCGATGCTGCCCGCGTCGCAGATCTTCGGCAGCAGCCAGCGCGCTTCGGCACGCCCCGTATGGCCAACCGACAACTCGAACCAGACCGAGGGGCCGAACTCGCCCCGTTCGCGCGGCTCGCGCGGGGCGGCGGGGGCAGACATGGCCTGATCGGACAGGACCTCGGGCGCGGCGCGGCCCTCGCGCCACAGCCGGACGAAGGCGGCGGCCAGTTGCTCCGGGCCGAATTCGGCCAGCAGGTCGTCGGCGATGGCCACATCTTCACCCACAGCCTCGTGCAGCGCCGGGTGTTCCTTGATGCGCAGATCGTCGCGCGCCTGAACCTCGTCGGCCGAGGGCGGCGGGCCCCATTCGGCAACCAGTTTCGCACCCGCCAGCAGGCGTTGCGCCTTGCGGAATTCGGCAGGCGGCACGATCAGCGCCGAGGTGCCCTTGCGGCCCGCCCGGCCCGTCCGGCCGGACCGGTGCAGCAGCGTTTCCGAATTCGACGGCAGGTCGGCGTGGATCACCAGTTCCAGCCCCGGCAGGTCGATGCCGCGCGCCGCGACATCGGTCGCGATGCAGACCCGCGCCCGCCCGTCGCGCAGCGCTTGCAGCGCATGGGTCCGCTCCTGCTGGCTGAGTTCGCCCGACAGCGCCACGACCTGGAAGCCACGATTGCCCATCCGCGCCATCAGATGGCTGACGTTCGCCCGGGTCTTGCAGAAGACGATGGCGGTCTTGGCCTCATAGAACCGCAACACGTTGAAGATTGCGTGTTCCTTGTCGCGCGACTGGACCTGGAAGGCGCGGTATTCGATATCGACGTGCTGTTTCGCCTCGCCCTGCGCCACGATGCGCAGCGCATCGTTCTGATAGGTCCGGGCCAGCGCCTCGATCTCTTTCGGCACGGTGGCCGAAAACAGCAGCGTGCGGCGGCCTTCGGGCGCGGCACCGAGGATGAACTCCAGATCCTCGGCAAAGCCCAGGTCCAGCATCTCGTCCGCCTCGTCCAGCACCGCGGCCTTCAGACCCGACAGATCGAGGCTTCCGCGCTCGATATGGTCGCGCAGGCGGCCGGGGGTGCCGACGACGACATGCGCGCCCCGGTCCAGCGCCCGGCGTTCGGTGCGATAGTCCATGCCGCCAACGCAGGTCGCAAGCTGCGCACCGGCCTCGCCGTAAAGCCATTCGAACTCGCGCGCCACCTGCAACGCTAGCTCGCGCGTGGGCGCCACGATCAGCGCCAGCGGCTTTTCCGCCGGCAGCAGCGAGTCGATGCCGCCCAGCACCTCGGGCGCAATGGCGAGGCCGAAGGCCACCGTCTTGCCCGACCCGGTCTGGGCCGAAACCAGTGCGTCGCGACCCGCGACGCCATCGGCCAGAACGGCCTCCTGCACAGGGGTCAGGGCCTCATAGCCCTTGGCCGCCAAAGCCGCAGCCAAAGGCGCGGCGATCCGTTGATCCGTCATTTTATGTCCTGAAAAGGGGGGCGCATTTCGCCCGCAAAGCCAGTTGCGCGGCGCCACTCACCCCTTTGGCGGCGACCCTCCCTGGCCGCACCGCCCCCGGAATCCTCGGGCCGACCTGCGGCACATACACGCAATGGACCGCCCTGTATAGCCCATGCGTCCGAGCATCGGCCCGACATGCCCGCAGCACGCGGGTTCGCGAAGCCGGTCTCCCGCGCGGCGCTGCTGCCAAGGCAGATGGCGGCAGGCCTGGTGCCGCGCGTCAAAGTACACCGTCCTCTGCCACAAATCGCGCCCGTCAAGGGGGAGGATGCCCCACGCCCCCCCGATCCGGCGCGAACGCAACGGCTGTCTGGAGCCGGCCGCAGGCGAATGCCGCGCCTCCACGGATCCCGCGCTTTCGGCCGGTGACCCCGGGTCAGGCCCCCGCCGCGCCTTGACCCTGCGCGGCAAGAGGTTAGGCTCCGCGCCACGATCCCCTCCCCCAGCCCGGAGTCCTTCCCATGACCCAGCGACTGCATCTGGTTTTCGGCGGCGAGCTTGTGTCGCCCTCGAAGAACGTCTTCAAGGACGTGTCGAAGATCCATATCGTCGGCATGTATCCCGATTACGCCTCGGCCTTCTCGGCTTGGAAGGGCGAAGCGCAACGCACGGTGGACAATGCCCATATGCGTTACTTCATCGCCCATATCCACCGTTTGCGCGACGAGGAAACGCCGGGATCGGCCACCGAGGAACTGGGGAACTGAACTGACCCGTTCGCTGGGCCTTGCGCTTTATTCGCTGGGAAAACGGGCCGAGACCCAAGCCCGCCCGGCCCGGCCGCCCCGCCCGCCGGGGCGGCTCGTCTGGCTGAACGCGCCCTCGGCGGATGCGGCGCGTTCGCTGCTGGAACTCGCCCGCCGGCTGGTGGAAGAGGATCGGATCGGCGTCCTGATGACCTGCCCCGATGCCCTGCCCGCCCGCACCGGGCTGACGGTTCAGCCCCCCCCCGCCGATACGCCGGCCGAGGCGCGCGGCTTCGTCGCCCATTGGTGCCCCGACGCCGCGGTCTTCGCCGACGGCGCGCTGCGGCCCGCGCTGATCCACGAGGCGCAGGCGGCGGGCATTCCGCTGCTGATGGTCGACGCACGCCCCCCTCAGGTGCTGCGGGGGCGGGACGCCTGGTATCCCGGGCTGATGCGGGGCGCGCTGTCGGCCTTTCGCCAGGTGTTCGCCGTGGACGAGACCGCCGCCCGCGCCCTGCGCAAGGCCGGCGCACCCGCCGATCAGGTCTTCGTCACCGGCCGGATGGAAGAGGAAAGCGCCGCTTTGCCCTGCCTTGAGGCCGAACGCTCCGCCCTCGCGCGCCTGATCGCCACGCGCCCGGTCTGGCTGGCCGCCGCCGTGCCGGAGGCGGAAGAGGCCACCGTCATCGCCGCCCATGCCGAGGCGCTGAAGCTTGCGCATCGCTTGCTGTTGATCTTCGTGCCCGAAGACCCGGCGCGCAGCGAACAGATCGCCGCCCGGATGGAGGCGGAACAGAGCTGGATCGTCGCGCAGCGCGGTCGCGACGAGGAACCCGCGCCCGAGACCGAGGTCTATATCCCCGACAGCTGCGCCGAGAT
>JAATGA010000392.1 GCA_015654855.1 Rhodobacterales bacterium | reverse complement strand
CGCCGCTATGCCGCCGAGGGCAGCCCCGCCGATTGCGTTCTGGCGGCGCTTTATGACGTGCTGCGCGACGGTCGCCCCGATCTGGTGCTGTCGGGCGTCAATTCCGGCAATAACTCAGGCGAAAACGCGCTCTATTCCGGCACCGTCGGTGGCGCGATGGAGGCCGCCTTGCAAGGCATCCCCGCCATCGCCCTGTCGCAATTCATGGGCCCCGGCTGCGGCGAGGACCGGTTCGAGGCCGCCCGCGTCAACGGCCCCGCCCTCGTGCGCAAGATCTGGGAAAAGGGCATATGGGACAACGGCCCTTACCGGGTGTTCTACAACGTTAACTTTCCGCCGATGACCGCCGCCGGGGTCAAGGGGTTCCGCGTCGCGGCGCAGGGCTACCGCAACGACAGCTTCTTCACCGTCGAACCCAGCCTGTCGCCCACCGGTCGGCGCTTCCTGTGGATCAAGGGCGGCCCGCAGCACACCGCAAGCGAACCCGGCACCGATGCGGCGGTGAACCTCGAAGGCTGGATTTCCGTCACCCCGATGCGCGCCGATCTGACCGCGCATGAGGTGCTGAGCGCGCTGGAGACGGCTCTCGCATGACCCAGGCGCCCGGCGGCGATGACAGCGACGGCGCGGCGGAACGCAAGATGCGTTTCCTGTTCCAGTTGCGCAGCGCCGGCGTGACCGAGGCCCGGGTGCTGTCGGCGATGGAACGCATTGACCGCGGCCGGTTCGTGCGCGGCATTTTCGCCGATCGCGCCTATGCAGATGTGCCACTGCCCATCGCTTGCGGCCAGACGATTTCGCAACCCTCTATCGTCGGGCTGATGACGCAGGCGCTGCGGATCGGGCCGCGCGACACGGTGCTGGAAATCGGCACCGGGTCGGGCTATCAGGCGGCGGTGCTGGCCTGTATCGCGCGCCGGGTCTACACCGTCGAGCGCCACCGCCAACTGGCCCGCGAGGCGCAGGCGCTGTTTGGCGACCTTGGCCTGCCCAATATCGTGTGCATCGCGGGGGACGGATCGCGCGGTCTGCCCGATCAGGCACCCTTTGATCGCATTATCGTCACCGCCGCCGCCGAAGACCCGCCGGGCACCCTGTTGTCGCAATTGAAGATCGGCGGTATCATGGTCGTCCCGGTCGGCCAGTCCGATGCGGTGCAAAGCCTGATCCGTGTCACCCGACACGACACCGGTTTTGAATATGAGGAGTTGCGACCGGTGCGTTTCGTCCCCCTGATCGAGGGCACGGCGAACGACTGAGCCCGCTTCCCGCCCCCCCAAGGCCCCGGCAACAGGGGCCGCGACGCACGACGAGGACGAGCCATGACCCAGACCACCGCCTCCCGGATCCTTTCCGCCCGCTTCCCGCTGTTCCCGGCGCGGATGCTGTTGACCGGCTGCGCGCTGATCGCGCTGGCCGGATGCAGCGCGAATGGCTACGACCCGGATCTGCGCGGGTTCACCTCGCTCGGGTTCGACACGTCCTCGGCGGCGCAAAAGGCGGTGCAGGCGCGGCCCCAACCCGACAGCCGGGGGGTTATCTCTTATCCGAATTATCAGGTCGTGGTGGCGCGCAGCGGCGACAGCGTCGCCACCGTTGCCCAACGCGCCGGGGTCCCCCCCGCCGAACTGGCCAGTTATAATGCGATCGAGGCAAATACGCCCCTGAACAAGGGGGCGGTGCTAGCCCTGCCGCGTCGGGTCGCGGAACCGGCGGGCACGACGATGACGGCGGGCCTCGGTGCTTCGGGTGGAGGTGCTTCGGGTGGAGGCGCTTCGGGTGGGGGCACCGACGATGCGATTGACATCACCTCGCTTGCGTCTTCGGCAATCGACCGGGCGGCCCCTGCGACGGGCGCGGCGGCGGCGACCAGCGCCGCCCCGGCCACACCGCGCGCCAGCACCGGCGCCGAACCCGTGCGCCACAAGGTCGCGCGCGGCGAAACCGCCTATTCCATCGCGCGGTATTACAATGTGCCGGTCAAGGCGCTGGCGGAATGGAACGGCCTGACCGGCGATCTGAGCGTACGCGAAGGCCAGT
>JAATGA010000493.1 GCA_015654855.1 Rhodobacterales bacterium | reverse complement strand
GGCAGGGACGAGGAAGTCGATCTTGCCCCATTTGGCCTTCAGACGGTCGAACAGCGCGTCCATCGACTCTTCCGAGGCGACGTCGCATTCGATCAACTCATCCATGCCGATCGAGGCGATCAGCGGCTGCGCGCGTTTTTTCAGCGCCTCGCCCTGATAGGAGAAAGCGATCTCGGCGCCCTGTGCGGCAAGAGCCTGGGCGATGCCCCAGGCGATGGATTTGTCGTTGGCGAGGCCCATGATAAGACCGCGTTTGCCATGCATAAGTCCGGTTGACATTCGGTCCCCTCTGGCCACCCATCCGTCTTCAGGACCCGACGTGTAGGCGATCCCGCTGCCTGCATCAAGGGTGGCGGTTGCCTGTGCGTCAGCCGCTGTATCGCCCGGGCGGGACGACAGGAAGGACAGCGCCATGAGTATCGCGGCGGACGTCGACAGAACCGGTATCTTCGCGGGGACGGACCCGTTCGCCCTGGCGCAAAGCTGGCTGGCCGAGGCCGCGGGGGCCGAGCCGAACGACCCCAACGCCATCGCGCTGGCCACGGTCGATGCCGCCGGCCTGCCCGATGTGCGCATGGTCCTGCTGAAAGAGATCGAGACGGACGGCCCCGGCGGCGGCGCCTTCGTCTTATACACCAACTACACCAGCCGCAAGGGCGAGGAGATCGCGGCCAGCGGCAAGGCCGCCTTCGTGCTGCACTGGAAGTCTTTGCGCCGCCAGATCCGGGTGCGCGGCCTCGTGGCGCGCGAAGACGGACCGCAGGCCGACGACTATTTCGCCTCGCGCTCTTTGCAGTCGCGCCTGGGGGCCTGGGCCTCGCATCAGTCGCAGCCGCTGTCGTCGCGCGCGGCATTGATGGCAAGGGTCGCGCGGGTCACGGCGACCCATGGTCCTGCCCCGCGCCGACCGCCGTTCTGGGGCGGATTCCGCATCGTTCCGCTGGAGGTCGAATTCTGGGCCGATGGCGCCTTCCGCCTGCACGACCGGTTCCGCTGGAGCCGGGAGGGTGTAGAAATACCTTGGAATATCAATCGCTTGAACCCCTGACCCCGCAGGCCGGGCATCGGGCGGTTTCGCGCATCGTGTTCCGATCGACAGCGCGGGGCAAACGCAACTCGCACGAAACACATGACGGATTTGCTCTTGCAAGATCGCTTCCGTTCACGTCATGTCTGCGCAGGGCTACTCTGGGGAAACGGCTCTGAAGATGACTGAAGAAGATAGGGACGGGCACATCGTGCTCGGCCGCGTGAAGTGGTTTGATCCGGCCAAAGGGTTCGGATTTATCGTCGCGGATGACACGCCGACGGATATACTTCTGCACGCGAATGTATTGCGGAACTATGGGCAAAGCTCGGTCGCGGACGGGGCCGGCATCACGGTGCGGGTGCAGACCACGCAGCGCGGCGTTCAGTCGGTCGAGGTCCTGGGGATCGAGCCGCCGGCCGATGCCGTTTTGCCGATGCAGGACGAAAACGCGCCGATGACGCCCGAAGAACTCGCCGCGCATCCGCTGGAGCCGGCGCGGGTCAAATGGTTCGACAAAAGCAAGGGCTTCGGCTTTGCCAATGTCTTCGGCAGGCCCGAGGATGTGTTCATCCACATCGAGGTGCTGCGGATTTCCGGCTTCGCCGACCTTCAGGCGGGCGAGGCGGTCTGTCTGCGCATCATCGAGGGGAAACGGGGCCGGATGGCTGTGCAGGTGATCTCGTGGGAAGCGGCGGCGCGCGAAAAGGCCTGATCGGGCTGGCCCTGTGGCTGGCGCTCTGCGGCGTCGCGGCGGCGGAATGCCGCCCCGACACGCTGGAGATCCGCTGGCCCGGGGGCAAGGCGCGCTTCACCGTCGAGGTGGCCGAAACGCCCCAGGCGCAGGCGCGCGGTCTGATGTATCGCGCGACCATGCCGGCCTCAGCCGGGATGCTGTTCGTCTTTCCGGCGCCGAAACGCGCCACCTTCTGGATGAAGAACACGCTGATCCCGCTGGATATGCTGTTCGCCGACACGGCGGGGCGCATCACCCGCATCCACCCCGAGGCCGTGCCGCACGACCTGACGCCGGTCGACGGCGGCGACGGGGTGAAATACGTGCTGGAGATCAACGGCGGCCTCGCGGCCCGGCTGCGCCTGCCCGAGGGGGCCGAGATGCGCCATCCTTCGATCAACGGGGCAGGGGCCGCCTGGCCCTGCGACTGAGCCGGCTCCCTCTTTCCGGCGGCCCGCCCGCTGGCGGAACCCATCCCCTGGAAGCGGTCTTTCCAAAGCCGCGAAAGCCGGTTAGGAAGGCCCGCGTCGGGGCGTAGCGCAGTCTGGTAGCGCGACGGTTTTGGGTACCGTAGGCCGGGGGTTCGAATCCTCTCGCCCCGACCAGCACTTAGCATGTTTTGAGGATGACCGTTTTGCAGTTCATTTTGCAAAACTGTTCACGGTCCCTTCTGCGCGGCCGCGAGTTTCACCGCAATTCCATCTGACATTTCGGGCGATAGGGCAGCGTATCTCCCGATCACTTCGGAGGCGTGCTTGATGCTCCAGCCCATGCGGGTGGCGATCTCTTTGAGGCTCGCATCCGCCCATAGCAGCCGTGTCGCGGCGGTTCCGCGAGCGTCGTAGAGGCGCAAATCGGACCGCATTTTGAGCTTGTCTCGCCACTGGCTCACGGCATCCCCAAGGTAGTTTTCGTGCTGATAGGGCTGCCCCGCCTTGTTAACGATGAAATGCGCCTGGCCATCCGGGGTTGCAGCGATCAGGTCTGCCATCTTGGGTGTGACGGGGATAGATGCCAGCCGCTTACGCTTGGCCGTCCAGATGACGATCCTCTGCCCGCCGGGGGTGGGGTGAACGTGCGCAGGACCCAATTGCGCCAGATCCCCCGGTCTCAGGCCCGTTTCGGTGGCCGCGATGATGATTCGCGCGATATGGGCCGGCGAGCCTGCGACAAAGATGTCTATTTCGGCTTCCGTCCAGAATATTTCTGAGCGATTAGAGCGGTACATGCTTTTGAGCTTGGTCAGATGGTTCTGCCGCAGGAGCGTCCGGTCGTGCGCCCACCCGACGATCCGTTGCAGATGTCGCATCCGGTCATCGCCTACTTTGCCGCCAATCTCATCTCGCCACTTAAGGACGACCCCGCGAATGCGCGGGTCATCGAAGATGCTTCGCGGGCCTGCGCCGAACTTGAAGTCAATCCCGGTCTTTGGGTGGCTGATCGAAATGCGCATGTCGGCCTGCGTGCGCGGGCCAAGTCTCAAGAAATCCTGAGAGGACATGAAGTCCAAAAGAACCTCTCGGAACAGGCCCTTTGCTTTCTCGGCGATGGGGCGCGCCGCCGACAGGGCGGCAAG
>JAATGA010000169.1 GCA_015654855.1 Rhodobacterales bacterium | reverse complement strand
GCCGATGGGCGGCCAGCAGGTCCGAAGGGTCATCATTCCGGGCAAGCTGCTCGCGTAGCTGTCCCAGCGCCTTTTTCGCAGGGTGGCCGAAGAATTTCCACAATCCCCGGGCTTCTATCATGGTGGTGGTCATGTGCGGGATGCCAGCCGGATTATCTGGTGGCCTCTGCGATCCATGTCGACCGTTTGGCGGCGTTCGCCGCCATCCAGTCGCCCACGACCGCGTCGATGTCGGCACCCTCCTGGTCGACGCGGTAGATCATGGCGGCCTGTTCTTCGGCCGTCATCGTGAACAGCTTCACCAGGCTATGCGCCGCCGGCCATTCCGCGCCCATGCCGGACCACGAAATCTTCACCACGGGCGGCGGCAGGATGCAGTTCAATGCGGCCTCTTCGCCGGTGAATTCGCAGGGCGGCATATCGACCCATTCCAGCGGCACCTGGGAAAGTATCCAGTGCGGCGACCAGAACCGCATCAGCAGGGGCGCATTCGTCGCGCCGGCGGCCTGCAACTCGGCCACCATCGCGCCTTCGGAGCCACCCGGAACCGACACCAGCGGCATGTCGAAGTTCCTTATGATGGCCGCGCCCGCCGTTCCCCAGTCAGCCGGATAGTCCAGCAGGCGGCCGTCAGGATAGGTCTCGGGCGAGGCAAGCCCCTCCGCGCAGGCGGGTTCCATAAGCGCCTTCCAGTCGGGCAGCCCCGGGCAGATCTCTTTGACGGCGGCGGTGTAGGCCCAGCCATCGCGCGCGTTCAGGCCCAGATCGCCCAGAACCTCGATGCGGCCTTCCTGGACGGCCTTGTCGAACACCGCGCCGATACCGTTGTTCCAGATCTCGGGCTGAACGCTCAGCGAGCCGCTGCCCAGTCCTTCGATCTGAGGAATGGCCCCGGCAGTCACATATTTGACCTTATACCCCATCTCCTTCAGGACAGAGCCCAGGACGCGGGCGCTGAGATGCTGCCCGGTCCAGTCGTTTATCGCGATGACGATGGGACGGTCGAGGTTTCCCGGCGGTTCGGCCAGGACCGGAGTCGCGGCCAGAAGCGACAGAAGCGCGCCGCAAGACGCAAGCGTTCGTTTCATTTCATTTCTCCCTGCCGCGGCATTCCCGTTGCGATTCTCGCGCCGCTCGCGGTGTCACATGAAAACAAACCGTCTGGACGGTCAACACTTGTTTTCCCGATCCGCGATGGTGGCGACGCCGTGAACATGGCATGTTGTCGAAAAGCGTCCCGATCAGGAAACAGCCATGTCGACGACCCGAAAAAAGATCCTGCGCTTTGCCAACGAACTGGTCGCGGAGCAAGGCTTGCAGGATTTCACCATTGCGGAAGTCGCCAGACGCGCTTCGATCAGCAAGGGCGGCGTCCTGCATCATTTCGGGACGAAAGAGGCCCTGATCCGCGCGATGATCGACGAAGGGCTGGAGGAATTCCAGGCGCGGTTCGAGGCGACCGCGCAAGCCGATGACGCTCCCGGCGCATGGACGCGATCCTATGTGAAAAGCTCGTTTCCCGGGCCTGATGCGCCCTCTATCCCTTCCGCCGACCCGCTTCTGGTCGGACTTGCGAATGATCGCTCTATCATTTCGAGCTATGTGGACCGGCAAAAACTCTGGTCGGAAACCCTGTCCCGGGACGGCATAGATCCACGGCTCGCCTGGGTGGTGATGCTTGCGGCAGACGGCTTGTTCTTCAACCAGAGCTTTCGGATCACACCCGTCCCGGCCGAAATGCGAGAGGATCTTATCGAGTTCATGCTGGAAATGACCCGTCAGGCGAGCAGCCGCTGAGTTCGGGTGCCCCGTAGCCGATCGGACCACTGCCTCACCCCCGGTTCGCGCTGTAGCGGAGGATGATCGCGGGGGCTTCAGGCGCCCGCAACGCCAAAGCGCCTTGGCGCGGCTGGTCCCGGCCTTGCGTGAAGGTGCCTTACGGGGGCCTCTGATGCTTCATCCGGGGCAATCGCGGCGAGGTGAAGAGAAGCCGAAACGATGATTTGTCCCGGGAGCGGGGAAGGCATCGCAGTCGTCAGGTGGCGGGGCTTTCTGAGCAGCGAGCCCGGAAACCCCCTCACCTGCGGTCACAATCCTTTGCCCCGGTGTGCCTGGCGATACCGCCGCGAGGCCTGCGACACCCCCTGCCCGATGCGGGTGGGGAGGCGGAATGGATCGGCCACCCGCCGCGAAACCGACCGCGCCGGTCGCCGTCACCGGATTTTCCTGCCGCCGCCAGGCCGAACGCCGAAGCACGCGGGGTGCGCGCCATCCGCCGGCGATGGCTATCCCGGCGCTGGCGAAGATGAAAGAGAACGCTGGCCGGCACCGATCCCTGCGCCTCAGGTCAGCGCGCGGTCGAGATGGGTGTAGCCGCCGTCGGGGAAGATCCATTGCCCGGTGGTATGTCCCGACCTCGGCGACAGAAGGAAGGCGCAGGTATCGGCAATCTCGCGCGCGGTGGTCATCCGGTGGCCGAGCGGAATGCGCGCGGTGATGGCGGCGAGTTTAGCCTCGGGGTCGGGGCAGGTGTCGAGCCAGCGGCGGTAGAGGGGGGTCATCACCTCGGCCACGACGATGGCATTCACCCGCACGCCGTCGGGCAGGAACTCGACCGCCCACTCCCGCGTCAACCCCAGTTGCGCCGCCTTGGCCGCGACATAGGCCGAGGTGCCGCCCTGGCCCGTCAGCGCGGTCTTCGAGGCGATGTGGACGACGGCCCCCCGGCTGGAGCGCACATCGCCCGCCAGCAGATGCACCATCGTGTAGTAATGCACGAGGTTCTGCTCGAGGCTCGCGCGGAACGCCTCCGGCCCAGCGTCCAGGCCTTTTCCGTCATTCGCGCCAGCATTGTTCACCAAGCCGTAAACCGGCCCGTGTCTTTCATGCAAGGTT